>CADBSN010000038.1 GCA_902797255.1 uncultured Bacteroidales bacterium
ACTCCTACAGGTTCTACCACCATCCTGCACGCTGTTGTTAAGGGCGAGGTAACTGTTGAGGACATCAACGCCGCTATGAAGGCTGCTACTAACGAATCATTCGGTTACACTGAGGAGAAGCTCGTTTCTAGCGACATCATCGGTATGAGATTCGGTTCATTGTTCGATGCTAACCAGACTATGGTAAGCAAGATGGGTGACGGAAACTCTCTCGTTCAGGTTGTTGCTTGGTACGACAATGAGAACTCTTATACTTCTCAGATGGTTCGTACTATCAAGTACCTCGCAGAGTTGAAGTAATTCCACTCAGACATTACAATTAAAGCAGATTGCATAATCCGTTTCGCGCGGATGCAATCTGCTTTTCTTATATCAGCTTTTCTCGTAGCTGCTTATCTTTTATTTGCTTTTCTCTAATTTACTTATCGATTTTCTTTTATATTTTATTTATTCATTTCTTTATCTATCATCGTACCTGTCAATTTCCTTTTTCTCTTAGGTTGCTAATCAATCCCACATTTTCCCTTTATTCATTTACTTAATTTTTCTTTCCGTTCTTAATAGGAGAGAATTCTATATTTATAATTAAACATAACAGCTGTTATGCCATATTTGTGTAGAAAGCACAAAAAAACGAAAAACCATATATTATTAATAATAAGGTGTTTAAATCAGTTAAATACACATTTGTAATGTCATCGTAGCAAATAATTCATAAAAAAGTTTGTAGGTAAAAAAAATATGCTTATATTTGCAGGTGAAATAATGAATACATGAGTAGAAAGAAGATTTTGTTTATCTGTCTTGGTAATATTTGTAGAAGCCCGATGGCTGAAACAATATTCAATCGTATCATTACAGATGACGAATCTCAGGACGAATTCTACGTAGACTCTGCGGGATTGATTAGCTACCATCAAGGCGAGATGGCAGATTCGCGGATGAGAATGCATGCAAAACGTCATGGGTACGACATCACGCATAGATCACGTCCGATACGAGCACACGATTTTGACAGTTTCGATTATATTGTTGCTATGGACGACGATAACTACGAACGCCTGTACGATTTGGCTCCAACATTAGAAGATACTAAAAAAATCGTTCGCATGGCTGACTATTGTACCTTACCAGGTGTCAATTATGTCCCCGATCCTTATTACGGAGGCGATCAAGGATTTGAACGTGTGATTGAGATGCTGGAAAATGCATGCTGGGAGTTCTATCATAGCATCAAGAAGACTTGATAATTAAACATAACTTTAATGATTAATATTATACCTAACTTTAAATAGTTACTAATATGAAAGGGATTTTGAAGAAAATGGCAATTGTTGCGGGATGTTTCGCTTTCAGCGCAGCAATGATGGCTCAGACAAAAGCTTTGTATCTGAGCAGTGTAGAAGGCACAAACGTGTCTCAGTATGACGGTCAGACACGTAATGTAACACTCTATCGTTCTGTTTACAACGGTTGGAACACACTCTGTGTACCTTTCAACATGACCACTGAAGAACTCAACACAGCATTCGGTGCAGGTTGCAAGCTTGAAACGCTTTCAGCAATTACTCGTAATGGTGATGTTATAGACCTGTACTTTACAGATGTAAAGTCTGAAGGTGTAAAGTCAAATACGCCTTATTTGCTCCACTACACTGGTGAAACCAAGAGCGTAAAGATGGTTGCAAATGAAACAACTATTGAATATGACGAAGCTCCTGGTCGTACATTCTCTGCAAATCAAGTTTTTGTTAAGTTTGCAGGTGCTACCAAGCACATCCAAGGTGTTACAGATGAGCCTATGTTTGGCATCTATGTAAAGGACAATGCTGAAGCTGCATTCTCACAGGTAACTCCTGAGACTAGCGGTTTCTATGCAACTCGTTGCTACCTCACAATTGATGGTGTTAACGCACCAACAATCAAATCTCATCATGGAGTTGAACCTGCTACAGCAATCAGTGCTTTGAAGGCAGAAAATGCTAGCGTTGAAGTATTCAACCTGAATGGTGTTCGTCAGAATAGTATCCAGAAAGGTATGAATGTAGTCAATGGCCAGAAGGTGATGGTGAAGTAATCCCCTCCCCTACTCTATTTAGATAAAAAATCCTCAGCATGAGAGTGCCGAGGATTTTTGTTTGTTTATCGTTTTACTTTTTCGGTTCTTCTAATCCGCCTGCTTGCTTGATAAAGAAATCACGGACATCTTTCCAGTGATAGTATGGAGCGATATCTGTAGATACAGGAATCGATGTCTCACGTTCGTTGTGAAGGAATTTCACAATCACATCATTTGAGTTTCCTTTACGATAGAATATCAGCTGGATATTTGCACCCATAGGCGATACATAATAGTCGCGCCACTTTTCGTCAATCTTGTTCACATCCGGCTCATTTGAGTCGCAGTCTTTCAAATGCATGATAGCTGCCAATGGGATGATGTTTCCATCGTGTCCGAAACGCAAAGTTGCAACGTCGCCTTTTCCCTGAATGGCTAAGTCTGCCTGATTGATGAAATGACGGAGTAAGGTCTTGCAACTTTCTATAGCAGTTCCTTTGTTCAGCGGGCTATCACCATCACAAAGGAAGAACCAACAGTTCTCATTTTTCCAAAGCTCGTACATCTCTTCAGGAGTGAACAGGTCAAACATATCGATCTCGGTTTCCATATCCTGCAGGTCTACAGCTATGTTGAAGATCTGTCCCATCAATCCTTTAGGACCTTTCGACGGATCTTTATAAAGTAGAGACAAGAAACGAGTCTCATCGGGGATTCCACGATTGCCAAAGTCGCTGTGATTCTTGCGCCATCCATTGAAATCATTCTTCAGCTGGTTATATTCGTCTGTGTGTGAATTGAGATACCACATGTTTTTATTAGAGGTTTCCCAATCGATATTGAGTTTTGGGTTGAGTTCCGTCAAACGTCCAATGAAAGCAAACATACTAAGTGCAACACGCATACTGGTCGTAGAACGTGCAGTAATAACACCTTTCTGTTTAAAAACGTCAGGATAGTTCTTGAACATGCGTTCAGCAATTCCACGATGTTGACGTTTGCCAAGTGGAGCCAGCTCGTCTACGTGGTGGTCAGCCTCGTCCCAGATATCCCAGAGTTTGGTCAATGTCTCCACACCTTTTTCTGTCAGCAGCCCTTGTTCATAAGCTTGATTCAATGTGTTAAGTGGACGCAGATAATCATTGTTGTTCAGCATGTAGCGTGAACCGTGACGGCCATAATGACTGATATAGAATGGTTTATAGCCTTTTGGTGAAGGAGTCAGTTTTACATCTGTCGGTACAGGATAAGCATAATACACTCCCCCACTCCTTCCTGGGTTTTCACGTATTTCCTCGAGTGCTGTCTTCTGGGCAAATGCGAGTAAGACCGAACAAAGTATGAAAACAATAAATGATAAGGTTCTTTTCATGATGTTGTTTAGGTATTATTGATTGTTGTTAGTTAGAAAGGTGGTAGCCGTTTTTTAGCTACCACCTTATTATCTGGACGATGACGGTTATCCGCCAAAGTTATCGAAGCGAATCATATCGTCTTCCACACCAAGACTGTGGAGCAGATCGAGTACGGTCTTAGCCATCATTGGAGGTCCGCAGAGGTAGTACTCGCAATCTTCTGGAGCTTCGTGAGCCTTCAGATAGGTGTCACCCATCACTGGAGCTACGAATCCTGGAGTGTACTTGATACCTGCCTCGTCTGCCTTTGGATCTGGACGGTCGAGTGCCAGATGGAAGTGGAAGTTTTCGAATTCCTTATCAAGAGCGAGGAAGTCGTCAAGGAATGGAATCTCTTCCAAAGCACGTGCACCATAGACGTAGTGCATTGGGCGCTTGCGGTCTTCATCGCTAACACCGTTACCCTTCAGCATGTGCATAATCTGTGCACGCAATGGAGCCATACCGGCACCACCACCTACCCAGATCATCTCACGACCTGTACCGTACTGAGGACGGAATTCTCCGTAAGGACCTGACATCGTAACCTTATCACCTGGTTTGAGTGAGAAGATATACGATGATGCGATACCTGGGTTCACATCCATGAAGCCAGGACCTTGGTCTTTAGGCTTGAATGGAGGTGTAGCAATACGCACGTTGAGCGTGATGATATCACCTTCGTCTGGATAGTTGGCCATTGAGTATGCACGGATGGTTGGTTCGGGGTTCACACACTTCAATGGGAACAGACTGAACTTCTCCCATGCAGGAAGATAAGTATCGCCAATCAGACTCTTGTCGAAGTCCTTGTCGTAATCGATACAATCGAATGCAGGAATCTTGATCTGTGCGTATGAGCCAGGTTCGAAGTCCATGTGCTCGCCTGCAGGCAGAGCTACCTTGTATTCTTTGATGAATGTTGCCACGTTCTTGTTACCAATTACGGTGCACTCCCATTCCTTAACACCCAGAACAGAGTCTGGTACCTTGATGGAGAGGTCGCCCTTCACCTTAGCCTGACAGCCAAGACGGTAACCTTCTTTGATTTGCTTACGAGTGAAGTGACCCTTCTCAGAATCGAGAATTTCACCACCACCTTCTGTAATCTGACACTTACACTGTCCGCATGAACCCTTACCACCACAAGCTGATGGGAGGTACACGTTCTGTGCGGCCAATGTTGAAAGGAGGCTTGCACCCTGATCAACTGTCAGTTTCTCTTTCCCGTTAATCGTGACAGTCACCTGTCCGCTTGGAGAGAGATATTTCTTAGCTACGAGGAGTATGACAACCAATATCAATACGATTGTCAAGAACACTCCGATACTATATAGAATAAAAGTTATATCCATTTGTATGCTCCTTTCTTTTTAGATTTTCAGACCTGAGAAACACATAAATGCCATAGCCATGAGACCTACAGTGATGAACGTGATGCCAAGTCCCTGAAGGGGCTTTGGTACATCTGAGTAAGCCATCTTCTCACGAATAGCTGCAAGACCTACGATAGCGAGCGTCCAACCGATACCCGAACCGAGTGCGTAAGCGATACAGTCACCTACCCCACCGATGGCCTGAGTTGAA
>CADBSN010000039.1 GCA_902797255.1 uncultured Bacteroidales bacterium
ACTGATAGAGGACATCATCGAGACGGTATTGTCCCTTGTCGAAGAAACTGTCGTAGCTGACGTATGTCTCGTCGGTCTTCAACAATTCCTGAACGGTCTGTCCCTTAATCTTGATGAACGGTTGGTCGACCCAAGTGGTGGGGAACAGCATCCAACCTGTCACCACCTGTTCTGCACTCAACCCCTGATAAGTACTCTTTCCATAAAGCTTGGTCGTGAAGTCTATTGCCATCGTCTGGAATGGACAAACACGTCCATTGTAATACATATAGAGATTGCCGAACTCAGCAGCCACATCGGCTGGAAGCACTTTGGGAGAAGGGACCCCCTCTGGCTCCCCCTGAAGGGGGAGAAATGGAGTGAGAAGAGTGAAGAGTAGAAAAATAGACCTTGAACTTTGAACCTTGAACTTTGAACTTTGAACCTTGAACTTTGAACTTTGAACCTTGAACCATGAACCAACCATCATCCAAATCATCGAAAGAATCAACAGGGCATAGCCTGTGTAGGTGATGCCGATACCCCATGGGTCGTGACTGACAGCGAGGTATGTGCCTTGCTGGTCGGGATCATAGCCCGACTGATAGAAGCGATAGGACTGGCATGAGCCGATATTGTTCATCGACACCACCAGTTCCTCGCCGGAAGAAGTTGTGATGACTGACACATAATCCATCGGTGACTGGGTACCAGGATAGGTCTTCAACTGGAATTCCTTGAGTGTGAGGGAGAACGGCAAGTGCTCAATCAACTCCGTTTCGCGATTCACCATCATATCGGTCGGTTCATCAACTCGCAGATGAATGGAACCCTGCAACCCAAAGAGGTGAGTCACAAGTGCACCGATGAGAATCATGACGAATGAGAGATGAAGCAACATCGTTACAGGACGCTTGTACAACTTACCACGAATCATCGACACGATACACCCCACACCTAGCAATCCCCACAATGCAATAAACCACCACGCGCCATAGATATATTCCATGGCGAATGGTGTTCCATAGATTTTCTCAAGCACTGTAGCAGCTATCAAAGTGATGATAACTGCCACATAGCTTATGATTGCTAACTGCTTCACATTCATTAGACCCAGAGAACGGGTCTTAGTTTAAATGGAGTTGATAAACTTCACAACGGCATCACGGTCGGACTTCGTAAGTTTGCGGAACTGCTCTGTTGCCCTACGTGCATCGGAGTCCTTCGCCCCATGCCACATGATGGCCTCGGTAACGGTTCGTGCACGACAGTCGTGCAGACGGTCGTCAGCTCCAGTACACATCTTGCTCAAGCCGCGTCCCCAAAGCGGTGTGGTGCGACACCAACCTGTGCGGATGTCGTTCACCATACGGAGACGGTGCTGAACGAAGTCGGTATATGGCCAGATCTTCTGGTGAGGATAGCGAGGCATATCATCGTTGCCGAACATGCCGTTCGGGTCATGAATCTCATCGTCGCCTGTTGTCCATGAAGGACGGTGACAGGTGGCACAACCAATCTCTGTAAACAATTGCTTACCACGCTGCACCTCTGGCTTGTCGAGGTCGCGTGCTGCCGGAACAGCCAATCCACGATGCCAAACCATGAAGGCATGATAATCGCCATCGCTCATCTCGGCATTGAGTGTGTTGCTCGTCAAGTAGTTGTAGATATCCTTCTCCACATCACCTGTCTTGTTCTCATTTGGGAAATACTTGTAGAAATCACGCTGCACATCGGGGTCTTTCGATGAAGTCTGTGCATAGTAGGAGAGCGTCTGAGCCTTCGCATTGAAATTGAGGTCGAGATAGTGATAGCGACGGTCTGAACGGGTCACATTGGTGATGTTCCAGATGGCATTTGCTCCTGCGGCATCGAGGATAGGGCCACGCGTCATCGCATAGGTGTAACGACGTACATACTTCGTACCTGTCAATCCGCTGTAGTAGCTCACCCACTCGTTATTCGCCTGACTCCAATAGGCAGGGTTCAAAGCATCGGTCTTGCCGATAGAATTGAAGTATTGGCTCTGACGCACCCACTCATTGGTGATGGCACTATCAGGAATGGCATCCGTCAGACCTGTTCCATAGATGCCAATCGTAGATTCAAGACGTACACCTACATCCTCGATAGGAATCTCCACATTCTGTCCACCACGAGCTGCGATAATCGGTGCATAGAAGGCCGACTGCGGAATGGTGACCTCCGGATAAATCAGCTCGTAGGTCTCACCATCGGGAAACTGATTGCCCCACTCGTCGGTATAGGTCTTCCAGTCAATCTGAATCTGCTTCTCGTCAATCGGAGCCTTGAACGGATCCACAGCACCCGTCTGAGGCATACCAGCGACGGAACGGATGTAGGCATCGGTGGTCTTGTCGTAAATAACGAGCAGATAGCCGTTACCCATCGTGGACTCACGATACTCGTTCTGACGCTTACCGTGTCCGTAGGCAGGATGGCAATAGAGACATCCCTTACGTACATAAACAGGTCCGAGACCATAGAACGCAGTACCTTCTGTCTGATTGAAGTCGCGCTCAAAGAGGGTCTCACCTTTCTTGAAGTAATAGGAGAACGTAGCGTTGTCGCATGCAGGAGTCGGCTGCTCATAGGCACTCGACGTAGCATTGAACACCGTTCCTAACTTTCCACCAGAGTAATACTCTTCGCTCAGTTCCTTCACCGGCTCTTCAGTATTGCCAGGTTCGTTGTTGTCCTCGTGACATGCTACCATAAGCATTCCGAGTGCCAACAGGCTGATGTAGAATGATTGTTTTCGCATCATGATTTTGTTCAATATTTATGATGATTACTGTTTAATCTTTATAGTTGGCGGAAGCACCGAGCGACATCTCGTCGCTTGGTGCTCACTAATTTAGATATATTTATATGGCTTATGTTTACCTCCTAGCATGTTTGCTTAGGATTCCTGAAGTTTCTTCTTCAAGGCATCGATGGCATCGTCCAAAGCGTCGATTGCTTCGATGGCATCACCTGCCGACGGATCTTGATAATACAATGCAAACGGACGGCGCATGCTATTTACCTTCAAGAGTGCAGTTTCAAATGCGGCTTTCACCTCAGCGGCCTCTTTTGCATAGTGACTCATCGCATAGGCCATCAAAGAAGTAGCGGTGTAGGATGTGGACTTGTCGGCTCCACCATTGACAGCAAAGGCACATGAGAGCACATTGTCGCTGAAGTCTTGGATGGAGTTGTAAGCATGAGGAGACTCGATGTAGTTCCTGTCCTCACCAGTGTAAGGGTGACCAATCTTTGAGTGTGCAACCTCATCGAGGATATCCTGACAGCCTTCAAGAATCTGTACGGATGCCAGCGTGATGGTTGAATAGGTAGAACCAGCCTTACCGGCATTGATGAAGTTCTCACCGTAGTTTCTTGATTCAAACTCTGCCTCTTCGAGTATCTCTTCCTGCTCCTCGTTGAGGTTTCCACCCCACGCTGAAACCAGCTTCACGGATGCGAGGTAGAGATCTTGTGCCGCAGCCAGACAGAACCATGCTTCGTTGTCTGTGATGTCGGCAATCTGACGAGGTTGGCCTTCACGGAACAGCAGGTATTCGACAGCATGGAAACCTGTGAGGCTCTGACCTGTTGCAATGGCCTCTGCTACGATGGCTTGTGCATCTTCGTCCTCAGCAAGGTCAGGATAACGTGAGATGTAGTTGTCGAAGGCAGCACGGTCGAACGGCCATGTGTCAGTATGAGGGTCGATTCCGAAATCTGTTGCAGGACCATAGAGGAATGACTCTGACTGCTCCCAATACTGACGTGCCTTCTTCCAAAGGTTACATGCCTCGACGACATCAGCCTGAGTTTCCATCTCCCCAATCGCATCCACCAACTGCGCATTCGCATTCATCAAATTGGTGTAGATCGGCAGGATGGTATTGTTCACCATGTCTTTGTTGGTTGTTGCAAGGAATGACTCCTTCGCTGTCTGTTCATTCTCATTGTTGTTGTCGCCATCGTCACCACATGCGGTGAAAGAGACAGATGCAGCCAACATAGCTGCGATTGCAAGTAAAGCTTTCTGTTTCATTGTCTGTTATTTTTGGTTAATTATTATCTTATGAAAACCATGTGTCTTACAAGAACCATCCGCAATAAGCTACACCTATCGACACACTTGGCTCGTTGTTGTAACCGCTCTTGAGGAAACGTTCGCTCCATTCACCTTTCACCACCACTTCTTTCACAGGATAGTAGTTCAGACCGAGAGCCACACGCGTATTGTCGCACCATCCATAAGCCGACTTCTGACGTCCTGCGGCATAAGAGTTGTATTTCTCGAAGCGTCCGAAGACATAGAGTTTCTGTGTATCTTTCAGCTTCTCCATTTGCGAGAACACATTATAGCCTGCCTCAATACCTACAGCAAATGCGTTCTTCGCTACTGGTTGGTGCTTCGATGGACTTCCATCCTGACCCGAATGGGTTGGGAAGTTCTTATTGAAGGTCGTGATGGCTGCATGGTCGCTCAGATAAGCATAGTCAGCATTTCCACGGACAATCCAGTTCCAACGGTCGAGCATGAAATCGAACGAGCCGATTGCAAGGTTGCCTTTCACCTTATTATATGTCGTACCTATCGAACGAAGTGTGTTCTTGAAGGTGCTACCATAATATCCACTGATACTTAGGCGCAGGCCTTTAATTGAATAGTTGTCGATACGCAAAGATGCAGCATAGTTGTTTGCAATCTTAAACTCGTATGGGCTGTTGGCACCATAATGCGCGAAACTCTGACTGCCAAAACGTTCGGAGTCAAGTCCGGAAAGGAACTGAACCTCATAACGCCAATCGTTCACACGTCCCCACAACGAAATGCCCACCTGATGCCAAGTGCATGGGAAGATGGTGTTCTCGCCTTCTGGACGATAGCAGGTGAAGAACTCAGTCGGCATGTGATACTTGTTGGTTGCACCTACAGGCACCACAATTTCACCCATCTTGATATTGAACTCTCCTTGTCCGAAGCGTTTGTTAATCCAGAACTGTTCAAGGGCCACTTCACCACCTTTCTCTATCTCTGCTTCATATTCACCAGCCTCGTCAGCATCCATCTCAACAGCGGATTCCGTACCTCCATGTTCAAACTCTATCTCGCTACCCATCGTCCACCCATGGCCGAAATCATATCCAATATTCAAGGTGACATGTGGAAGGTCGAATCGTCCATGACTCGGATCGTCCTTATGATCGCTTGCGCGTGTGTACCTATATATATTATCACTGTAGAAGTTACGCGTCATCACCGCTTCGCCATAGCCTCCAAGCGACAGACGTGAAGCTTTATCGGATGACTGAGCAGCCGCACTCACTGTGACTCCCATCATAGCAAGTGCAAGCGCTCCCTTGTGTAAAAACTTATTATATTCCATTTTCTTTTCTATGACTTTTAGCTTTTATTCTCTTCGCAGTCGAACTCGAAATCGAGCGCAAAGTTACGGCTAAAACACAGAAGCGGCAATACTCAAAAATGAGTAAAGCCGCTTCCAGTAGCTTCTGGGGCGTTGTAGCTACAACTTTATTTCTTCTAATTTCACCAATTTGTTCACCACACAGAAGATGGCAATACCTGCAGAAGAGTGAATATTCAATTTGCGAGCGATATTGCGGCGATGGGTGGTGACGGTATTGAAACTTATGTTCAGCTGGTCGGCAATTTCCTTATTAGACAGCCCTTTTGCCACACAGACAGCAATGGCCTGTTCACGATCAGACAGCATCTTCGAAGCGTTATCTGTGGATGCCGCATTGTTTCCTCCATCTATCTGATGATGCTGACTCATACGTCGGCGTTCAAGTTTTCGTACCAGTGGTAGCAGCATCTCATCTTCTATCTGACAATGAATCCGAATATCTTCCTCGATACGGTACAGATTGTACACCACATCGTTCAGTTCCTCATTGATTCCTTCTTGCGGATAGTACTGAAGGAACATCTGTATCAACTCATGCAATTTTGCAACAAAATCCGAGTTGTGGCGATGTGTCACCTGCTTTTCTTCCTCAACAAACGACCCACTCATCAAGTTCTCTGCATAGGCAAACACCTCTTGCTCTTCCTGGGCTACATGGGCCTGCACTTCAGCCACGTACATATCGAAATACTTCACCAGCAGGAAAGCAACCTCATTTTGCAACGAACAATCCATCGCAGTGAAGAGCGTCTTGCGCATCAGAGGTAGCTGATGATCCATCAGATAGGCATGAGTCCGTTTCAGATAATCCAACAAAGAGCCCATATTGACCAAATCGATCGACATCTTCTTCGTCGAGCCGTTCAAATCGTAAACGACCTGATTGACCACAGCTAAGAACGTGTGTACGTCGACATTATGCATGTGACAGACCTCACTTACCGTCTTGTCGGCAAATCCCATTGTGATGTTGAAACGAGCCACTACCTGCATCAAGCGATAGTCACACTCAATAATCCGGTAAAACCTGTCAGTTGGTTTAAATTCCTCTATTGCCTTCATCGTTTTGTTGTAATTGGAGCTGATATTTGTACTCGAATTTAATTCGAGTGCAAAGTTACGCTTTTTTTCTTGATTACACAACCCCCATTTATGGGTATATTTCAAAAAATAAGGTGTGGTTCACCGTTGGAGCCACACCTTATTATAATCGATGAAATGATTAGCTTATCTCACAATGACCTTCTGAGAAGTGCCGTTGTTGTACTTCACAACATAGACACCCTGCTTGTTGAGAGCGCTGGATGGAAGTTCTGTTCCACTGATACTGTAGACACTCTTGATACCCGATGGGGTGGTCTTCTCTGTCAGTTCAACACCCTTGATGGCTGTATCAACAGGATCCATCAACATGATGCTACGGAACTCTTCAATCTGTTCCTGAGTGATACCTACTTCCTTCGTCCAGTAAGTGTCGAACTTATCGCGAAGAGTCTCTCCTTCGTAAGTCTTAATCTTTTCGATGAGCTTCTGGTGGTCACCATCAGCATATCCACTCTTTGGACGCAGGCCTGCGAATGAGAGTGAAGTCAACTCATACTCTAGATTCATCTGCTCCTGAGTGAGACCAAGGAGACCTTCGAGCAATACAGACACAAGTCCAGTACGGTCTGCACCCCATACACAATGGTAGTAAACTGCCTTACCATCCTTGATGTGGTTGAGGATGAATGGGAACCACTGCTTGTAGCGAGCCTTTGATGCAGAGTTGGTGAGGTGTTCGAGTTTACAGTCGTAACCACCTTCCTTGAAGAAGTAGTCTGCTGATGGGAATCCGAAAGCACACTTACCTACCTGACCGTTACCACTATCGTAGTTGTTGTCCTTACGGAGGTCGATTTCAGCACCTACACCAAGGTCGATCAGTGTCTGACGGTCGTCCGAAACTGATGGGTGGAGACCGTTTGCCTCACCACCACGATAAATCAATCCGTAGCGAACAATCTTGCCGTCCTGAACTGGCCAACCACCGAGATCGCGGATGTTATTGATACTTGGTGCATAAATCATACGAACAGGACCCTGAACCAAGAACATACCCTTCTTCAGCACTTCACCGCCAGCCTCAACCTGGAAGTAATAAACGTTTCCAGGAATGAGGTTTGGCATATATGCCATATCTGAGCCATCAAGCACCAGGCGACTTGTTGCATCGCTGAGGTCGCTCTCAAGACCATATTTTACAACTGCATCCTTCACCTTAGCTGCTGGTACAGGTACACCGATGTTGTGAGGAATGTCGAGACGTGGAGGAGCTGGCTTGAAGTAGTTTTCAATCACAGATGTCGTTTCTGGCTCTGGATACTTGGTGTTCTCCAAAAATTGACGAGCACGGAAGTTCTCGATGTTAGCAGTAAACGACATATTGTCTGCATCAACATACACGAAATTGGTGAAATGAGATGCATCGAATTCTTCCTCTGATACGGTTTCTGTCTTCCAAGTGAAGGTGTTAGGAACCCTGTAAACAATTCCACCATCCCACATCACAGGAATCTGGTCAGGCTGACTTGCTGCTATGTAAGTAGGCTCATCTACCGTTATCTCATCAACATCCTTATCTGTAACTACGTAGCAAGGAACGTTTGCGCTAACGTGGTCAACTGGACAAAGCACTGCTGTCTGAGTCTTCTCATCAAGCGATCCGATAGCATAGACAGCCTTGAACTGCGATGCTGGGATGTCGCAAGGAACAGCAAGCGGAGTCAGCTCACCAGCCTTGAAACTCTTCTTCAGCACGATGCCTGCGTAGGTATCATCTGCCACAGCAGAACCTATATTTTCTCCTTCTGCGATGGTAACAGGAGCTGGTGTACCATAATAAAGACGGAAGTTATCGATAACAATCCATGTATCGTTCGGAGCACCTGTAACCATGTTCACACCAATGGTGAGGTTACCGTCCTCAGCATGTGTAGCAGTAAACTCGTTCCAATAGTGTCCGTGGTCAATAGCCTGCTTAGCAATATCAGGAGTTTTGATACTATTCGAACGGTTGTTTGCATCGATGTAATGGCTGTGTGGATAGCCAAGACCGCTTACGACAGCATATACATCAGCAGATTTATGGTGCTTACCAACCAACATGTAGCATCCGTCTGAGAAGATGCTCTTGAGTGGACTTACGTTGGTCAGGGCGTCTACGAAAATATTACTCTTAATTACGTCCTTACCACGCTCATAGTTTGCCAAAGCCTGCTTCCATTCACCATTACGATAGAAACCTTGTACCTTCACGGTGTATTCGCCTGCTGGCATATCCTTGATAATCTGCGAAATACGAGCAGTCTTACTACCACCATAGTATTCTATAAGTCCATTTGCCACCTTGAAGGTGTTGCTGGTAATCGTCCAGTTCTTTACACCATTGGCGAACGATGGGTTGTTCACAAAGCTGGTGATGTCGTACTGTCCAGAGAGTGCAGGAACGTTCTTCATCAGTTTGAAGAGTTCAGCACGAAGTGTAACCTTTGCATTGGCTACATCTTCGTCTGAAAGGCTGCCTGCTGCCAACTGCTGCTTGTAAGCATTAACAATTGTATAGTACGAACTTGGGTCGGACGACTGGTCTGCAATGGCATTATAAAGATCGAGTTGCTCTGCAGCTGCCTCTGATGCCTTGAAGTAACGAGTGAGGGTTACATTAGCAAAGGTGAACCAGTTGAGGTCGTAGTCCCCCTGTGAGTTATTGATAGATGGAACTGCATACTTCAAGGTCAGCTTACCATCCTTCACAAATGTCCATACAGTTGTGGTGTACTTAGGATTGGTCGTGAAGTTATCGAAGTCGCCACGAGAGTAAGGCAGTGTAGAGCTGGTACGGATCTTTGACCACTCAACAGCCTGCACCTGATTATCATTAGCAGCAAAGTATGCGTTACAGATGCTGATGCCGTTGTTCTCTGCAAGAGTGGTCAGATACTCACGCTTTGAAGAACGATATGTGTTCTGGATAGTAGCCTTGTAGACACCATTTGGTACTTCAATGGTCTGTGAAATCTCCATCGCTGTAGTCTGATAGAGTGTCATTGGGTACTGTGACTTGTAGGCAATGTTCTGGTTACCTGCCAACACATTCACTGTCCAGTTGTCCTGACTGGTAGCCAACGTAGGATTAGCCACCAACTCTGTAGCCGCTTCCTCTGTGTAGGCTTTCAGTGCCTCAGTAAAATGAGTCATCTTATCGCCATCATTTGTTAATCTGATACCTGCTGCTTTGGCAACTGCCTCAATCTGAGCCAACTCATTTTCAGCTACGATGGAGTCACGCTCTGCCTGAGTCAGTATCTGCCACAATACTGCGAAACTGGATGATTGAGGTTCGTTCTTGCAAGCCAGTGTGCCGTCGTTACCTTCAACGCCTAACAACTCGTCTGCAGTGAATGCAACAGTGTAGCCGTTTTCTTTTTCTGTAATGGTAGCGTACGCAGCACTCGTCTGATCACCCTTGACCGTTGTGCCGCTCTGAGCCACATAACGACCGTTATCGAGGAACATCAGCGAATAGCCCGATGAACCATTCTTAATCTCAACAGGAATACCGAACTGATCTACGTTAGCACTGGTAGCCGAACGGCTGAGGAACACCTTGTAAGCGATGTTGTACAGATAGTACTTGCCTTCGGGCTGAGCAGCCACCTGCAAGCACACCATTACCATCAAACAGGCAATGGACCATTTGATTGTCTTTTTCATTCTTTCGGTAGTTTTATTATAATTGTTAATAATGTTACTCGCTAAATGCATTTAATTAGGCTATTAAGTTTTCAGTCAGCAAAGTTACGAAATATTTCGCTTTGCGCAAAATGCTACGCCTCGAAAAAACAAATTTATTTGTTCTTTACTCAGTTTCCACGCATTTTTGTCTATTTAACCATTTCAATTGGCTATTTTCTTTGCTAAACCATGTAAAAAAGGAACAGAAAAGGTCAAATTCACGTTCTTTTGAACATTTTCCAAAACGAAAGACAGGAGTTGTTTATTCACGAACAAGGTGTCCCTACCACGAAGAAGAAACTCATATTCATGTTCCAATCTCATGACCTATTTTTTTATACAAAAGCCGCTGTAATCCATGACTACAGCGGCAAATACACAATAGTGATTAAAGTCAATCGCAGCAGAAATATGAGACGGTTATTGAATAATTGCATGATAGAAAAATGCAAAACCGCACATAAAACCAGCATTTTATCATTAAAATATGCATTTTTCTGTCAAATTGTTTGGTCAAATAAATTATTAGCGATAATTTTGCAGCCGAAAACGAAATGAAGCGATTATGAATCGATGGTTTGCAACATATTATTACTATTACTTTTACTTCCAGAACAAGTAAGAGCGGGCAATCGTATAAAAAAAAAAAAAAAGAAAGAATAGAAAAATTGAAGAATTAAAATAGAATACGGTCCCGCTCGAGCAGAGTGGGACTTTTATTTTGAACAATCCGACATAAAACGACATAAAGAGATGGAATTCAAACCAGCCGACAGAATCAGCGCAGTAAGTGAATACTACTTCAGCCGCAAATTGAAGGAAGTGGCACGACTCAATGCCGAAGGACGCGACATCATCAGCCTCGCCATCGGAAGTCCGGATATGCCTCCTTCATCAGCCACAATACAAACACTATGTGAGAACGCACAACGACCTGATGCGCACGGTTATCAACCTACCGTAGGTATCCCAGAATTGAGAAACGCAATGGCGAAGTTCTACAAACGTTGGTACGACGTAGACCTCGACCCTGCTACGGAAATCCAACCGCTCATCGGTAGCAAGGAGGGAATCCTCCATGTGACCCTCGCTCTGTGCAACCCTGGTGATAAGGTATTAGTACCCAATCCAGGCTATCCGACCTACACATCCCTTAGCAAGATTCTTGGACAAGAAATCGTGAACTACGACCTGTTGGAATCAAACGGATGGCATCCTGATTTCAACCAATTGGAACAGATGGACTTAAGCGGAGTGAAGCTTATGTGGACCAACTATCCCAACATGCCGACAGGTGGACGTGCCACTCGTGAGTTGTACCAGCAACTGGTGGACTTTGCTCAACGTCATCACATCATCATCGTGAACGACAATCCATACTCGTTCATCCTGAATCGCGATGAGCACCTCAGCATCTTGCAGGTGCCAGGAGCAAAGGAATGTTGCATCGAATTCAATTCGATGTCGAAGAGTCACAACATGCCTGGATGGCGTGTGGGTATGCTGGCAACAAACTCGACGTTTGTACAGTGGATTCTGCGCATCAAGTCGAACATCGACTCAGGTACCTTCCGCCCACTTCAACTCGCTGCCGCACAGGCATACGATAACTCTGACGAGTGGCACACAGAGGCTAACGTAGCAACCTATGCTTCTCGACGCAAGATTGCAGAAGAAATCATGACACAACTCGGATGCAAATTCGACCCAACTCAACAAGGAATGTTCCTCTGGGGTAAGATTCCTGACAATATCGCCAACGTGGAAGACCTCACAGAGCGTGTGCTCCACGAGGCACGCGTGTTCATCACCCCAGGCTTTATCTTCGGTTCGAACGGCGATCGCTACATCCGCATCAGCCTCTGCGCCAAAGACGAAAAGATGCAAGAAGCACTCAAGAGAATTAAGGAGACCCTCCCACAACCCTCCTTATAAGGGCGGGAGCGGTTACTCACACATAAAATTAACAAATAAATAACAAATAAAAACAATAAGTAGAATCCTCCCCACTATGGAATTAACATCTTTGAATTTACCAAGCGACAATCCACGTCCGTTCATCATCGCCGGCCCATGTTCGGCAGAGACTGAGGAGCAAGTAATGACGACTGCCAGACAGTTGGCAAAGAAAGGTTGCCACATGTTTAGAGCTGGTATATGGAAGCCACGCACCAAACCAGGAGGCTTCGAAGGGCACGGTGAGCCGGCTCTGCCTTGGCTGAAACAAGTGAAGGAAGAAACAGGTATGCTTGTTGCTACTGAGGTAGCCACTCCTGAACATGTAGAACTCGCACTGAAGTACGGAGTAGACATCCTGTGGATAGGAGCTCGCACCACAGCAAACCCCTTTGCTGTACAAGCACTTGCAGATGCGCTGAAAGGTGTAGAAAACCCTGTATTGGTAAAGAATCCCGTGAATCCTGATCTCGAACTGTGGATCGGAGCACTCGAACGTATCAACAACGCAGGAATCAAAAAACTAGGAGCTATCCATCGAGGCTTCTCAAGCTACGACAAGAAAATCTACCGCAATTTGCCGATGTGGCAGATTCCCATCGAACTTCATCGTCGCATTCCAGACATTCCAATCTGCTGTGACCCAAGTCACATCGGTGGACGTCGTGACCTCATCGCCCCACTCTGCCAGCAAGCACTTGATATGGGAATGGATGGTCTTATCATAGAGAGCCACTGCAATCCTGATGCAGCATGGAGTGATGCCAGTCAGCAGGTTACACCAGACATCCTCGACTACATCCTCAGCATTCTCGTCATCCGTGAAAAAGTGGTGACTACAGAAAACATTATCGCCTTACGTAAACAGATTGACGAAATCGACGACAATCTCATCGACCTGCTTGCAAGGCGCATGCGTATCAGTCGCGAGATTGGTCAGTATAAGAAAGAACACTCAATGACCATCATTCAGGCCAGCCGTTACAACGAAATTCTTGAAAAGCGAGGAGCACAAGGATCGCTCATGGGTATCGGCGCAGAATGTATCAAAGAAATCTTTGAAACCATCCACGAAGAATCTGTTCGTCAGCAAGTGGAAGTAATGAAGTAAGATTATGAAAATATTAATTTTAGGAGCAGGAAAAATGGGGTCGTTCTTTATTGACCTGCTCAGTTTTGAACACGAAGTAGCTGTTTATGACATCGACCCTCATCGACTGCTCTTCACCTATAACTGCCAGCGATTCACTTCGTTGGACGAGATTGATGAATTCAATCCTGATTTGGTCATCAATGCCGTATCGTTGAAGCACACACTCGATGTATTCCGACAGATTATCCCACACCTACCTAAGAGCTGCATCCTTAGCGACATCTCATCAGTAAAAACAGGATTCAAGGAGTTCTACGAGGAGAGTGGATTCCACTATGTCAGCACCCACCCGATGTTTGGCCCTACCTTCGCCAACTTAGGACAGCTGAGCAATGAGAACGCCATCATCATCAACGAGGGCGACTTCATGGGACGTTGCTTCTTCAAAGAACTCTACTCACGTCTTGGCCTGCATATCTGTGAATACACGTTCGACGAGCACGACCGTACTGTGGCCTACTCGCTCTCTATTCCGTTCATCTCCACCTTTGCCTTTGCTGCCGTGATGAAGCATCAGGATGCTCCGGGAACCACGTTCAAGCGCCACATGCTCATCGCACAAGGTGTATTAAGCGAAGACGACACACTCCTACGGGAAATCCTGTTTAACCCCTACACCAAGGATCAGGTCAGTCAGATTCGCGACGAGATGGCCGAACTCATCGACATCATCGACAAGAAGGACGA
>CADBSN010000040.1 GCA_902797255.1 uncultured Bacteroidales bacterium
CCTGAAACTCTCCCAGATGACAGTCGAACGAAGACAAAGGGCCATCGCATACTATCATACCTGGTTGCAGCAGAGCCGTACCTATACTATTCATCCCTTCAGGCAAATAGACATGCGGCAAATTGTTGTTCACAGATATGAACTGACGTTGAGGTGATGATTTGTCGCCTTCAAAATACACCTTTTCTGTCCGTGATAAAACCCTCCATAACTGATTCCGGTTTTGGAAATTCATCATCTGTTTAAACTGCTCACTCGTCCTCTTTTTGCTTTTTTTATCGTTACGAGACGCTCGTACAAACGTCGTTCCGTTTTTAGTATAGTAGGTTTTGTCACCTACTTTCCCTTCTATCCTTCCATTGATATACTGTGCCATATTCTTTTCGCTATTGTATTTATAAGTATATTAGATTGTAAATAATTATATACAATTTATCCTTTGTACATTTTTCTCCCATTTCTCCCTCCTATTCTCCTCAATTACGCCTCATACACTGCTCATACACATCTCAATATTACCTCAGGTTCACCTCCCATTCACCTCCAATTCACCTCCAATATTTATAGGGTACATATAGGGTATATATAGGGTTGTTGTTCGGTAGTTATTCGGTACTACTGCCTATGAGATGTTGTATAAAGGGTATAGCTTGTTTCTTGACAATCGTTTTTGTGAAATATGATGATTGCCATAGAGGTGGATTTGAGAAGGCTATGTATGTTTTTTCTAATCATAAAGAAACGGTTATTCTTGAATCCGCTACAAATATACAACTTTTTTTGAATATATTTCTAAAAATAAGCATTTTTTGAAAAAAGAACATGTTATTTCGTTTTTTTCTTCTTGTTTTACGAATTGGAGTTGTGAAATTACAATCTTATTGATTTATTGATGCAATTGCTTTGATGAATTCAAAATGATGATGGATAATTGGAGTTGAAACTCACTTCACAAAGAATGAAGCGTATCAGTATTTAAAAAATCATGAATGAAGCGTATAAAAAGTGAAAAAACATTAACACAAACCACTTTAGTTTTTACATTTTTGCATTTTTAAATTATTCTTTGTACCTTTGCAGCTCCGAAACAAACAATGTGTATCACAGATTAACTATTTTTTACAAAACCATGAGAGTTATTTACACAATTACAATGATGTTGGTCAGTATGACGATGCTGGCGCAGTCTTCTTTTGTTCCCAACAGCTGGTCGACGTCGCAAGACGAGAACGGCACAGTTTACCGTCAAAGTGATGGACTTACCTTGTATAAGCACACCAAGAGCAGTACTCACTTTGATGTCTATTACGGCACAGGTTATGGAAAGACGCCTCCTGACAAGTTGGCCACTTCGAACGCGTTGTATGTAGACGTGAGCGATTTGTTGGAGAAGGCAGAGTCGTTCTTTGACTTGTATATCAATCAACTGAAATTTGCTGACTTGAATTCGACGACGAAGTTGAATCAGTATAAGATGATTATCTGTCTTTTGCATGATACGGGCTGGACCGCAACGGGTTCGGGTTACGATAACCAAATCGGTGCCCTTTGGGTCACTCCAAGCACATGTCATCCTGTAGGGCAGACCATCGCTCACGAGATTGGTCACTCATTCCAGTATCAGGTCTATTGCGATTTGGGTGGCTATACAGGTTTCCGTCAGTCGGTAGGTAAAGGTTCTACGTTTTGGGAACAGACGGCTCAGTGGCAATCAGTACAGGCATATCCCGAACTGATGATTTCGCAAAGCCTCGGTTTGTGGCAACCGAACCACAACTATGCCTTTACGCATGAGTGGCAACGCTATCAAAGCTATTGGCTGCATTACTATTGGACTGACAAATGGGGACTTGACGCCATAGGCCGTATATGGAGAGGTGGAACGGTGTCGGGTGAGGATCCTTGTCAGGTCTATATGCGAGTGTTCAAAGTATCTGTTACGGATTTTTTCAAAGAGATTTACGACTATGCCAGCAAGATGGTGACCTACGATTTGGATGCCATCCGCAGCTATGGCAAGGGTTCGATAGGTAAGTATACTTATAATTATGTAGATATAGGTGATGGCACTATTCAAGTGGCCTATTCTAGCTGCCCACAAAGCACAGGATTCAATGTCATTCCGTTGGAAGTCCCTGTCGGAGGAACAGAAATCAAGACAATGTTTACTGCCTTGCCTGCAGGTACGGCTTTAGCGGCAGGCGATCCTGCACAGTATAATAATGGCGATAAGTATGTAGATGCGAACGTGACGAAATACAACTCTTTCACGGAGAGAACCCGTCGCGGATTCCGACATGGCTATGTGGCGCTCCTTAAGGATGGCTCTCGTGTATACCAATCCGTAGATACGGTTTATGCGAAAGGACGTTCTTCGTCGGCCGTGAGCGACACGACCACCTTTGTCGTTCCAGAAAATACCGAACATTTGTGGTTTGTCGTGAGCCCTTCTCCTTCAGTCTATCTCGCGCACAAATGGGACGAAACCATCACGAACGACGATCAATGGCCTTATCGGGTGAAGTTCGAAAATACGGAAGTCGTGGGATATATCCCCTCTGTCGATTTGAGCGATACTACTATCCAACCCAGCGATGTGACTTTCGACATATATGTAGGATTCAATGCTTCAAGTTCTGAATATTCTGGTACTACCTATACCCTTTCATCTGCTCAACTTGCAGAAATCGGAAAGGCCTTGAGAATTCAGCCAGCCGATATCAGCAAGAAGTTGACGACCTATAGCACCAGCCAGACTAAGAACTCCATCAATTTTGTAGCACTCAACCCGAAGACCAATGCAGTCGTTAACAGTGGCTCGACAGCAAACGGATACGGGCATTGGTTCTCAAAGACGGGAACTGTATGCGGATGGGGAAATGATTCCTATGTCTATTCAGAACTGGATGCTAGCAAGTTGACTTTCACCATCGGACAGTATCCGAACCATTGTAAAAACGGTGACGTGTATCAGTTGGGACAGGGATTCCGATATAAAGACAATGAGGGACATATAGCTGTTGCAAAATTCATATTCCATATTTATATAGGCGGTGTGCCTGCAGGAATCGAGGACCCACTCCAAGTCCCTCTCTATGGGGAGAGGAACAACGCAGTCTACAACTTGAACGGTCAGCGAATGAATACATTACAGAAGGGATTGAATATCGTGGGTGGAAAGAAGGTATGGGTGAGATGAGAAAGTTGTTTGGCATATTGTTGGCGTTGATTCCTTCTGTGTTATGGGCTGAAGGAACAGCCACGCTGATTTCGGACAATCGGGCAATTGAAGATTCGTGGGCTTGGTGTTTCTCTGAAGAGTTGGGTTTGACTGTCAAGAAAGAAACATTGTGCTATGGATGTAACCTGACAGCCGAAAGTGGAATGGCGAGCGACGTGCAACGTATCTTGTCGAACAAAAGCATCAGTGAACGGAAGCCAGATGTGATATTCCTACAGTTAGGATGTAATGATGAGGCAGACAGTGAACAGCAATTTACGAATTACGAGCAGTCGCTGTTTGACTTCCCCTATGGGAAGGTGTGTACGACGAAAGGTGCCAATCCTCGTACGAAGAATATTGCTATCTCAAAGGACAAGCAGAAGCTGACCAACAGGAATTTCGCTGGTTCACTCTGTCGCATTATGTTGTATCTGAGGGAAGAAGTGCCAGATGCTCGTGTATTCTTCCTCGCACCTGTTCGCTATGGTCAGGAACTACATGGCGCAGATTCCCTGAAGGTAAGTCAATTGAAGGCGGTTGCTAATATGTTCTGTGTTCCTTTTGTGGAGGATATGCAGATGGTAACCCGTTATGACTTTATCTGGAAGCAGACCAGACCCCAAGTAGGAACGGTGTTGCTGTTGGGTGACAGCTATTGCCAACTGAAGAAATGGACAGCAGAGATGGAACGCTTAGCAGAGGTGCAGTTTATCAACCTGGGGAAGGTAAGTGCCACTCTTAAAGAGCGAGGAGGAAAACATACGAATACGCTGGGAGCACAACTCAACAGGATTCCTATAGGAAGTAAACCTGATGCTATTATCATAGAAGGGGGCATTAACGACGATGCAGATTCCCAGTCAGCAGTTGACGATTATCCATCATGTGTCGCCAATCAGAAACGTACCACCTTCGCTGGTGCGATGGCTTATATTGTCAACAACCTCAAGAAACGGTTTCCTTCAGCCAAGATATATGTGATTACACCAGGTGGCCTCTATTATGGACATACAGATCGTCCGTTTGATTTTATCATCAAGGCAGACCAAATACGCAAAGCGGCTCAGTTGCTAGGGCTCCCAACAATTGATTGGGATCGAGAAGGACGTCTGTCGTTTGTGTTCAACAACTCGAAAGGAACAGGTAACGGTACCAATGCAAGCCCGTTCCTATATAATGTTCCATCACGAGAAACAGGTGATTTGTTGCATCCGAATGAAGTGGGAGCTGTCTATCTGGCCGAGAATGTCATCAAGGAACTTAGAGCGAAAAATGAATAAAGCCAATAAAGCGAATTGAAAAAGTGAAAAATTGGCATTAATTGTCGGAAAAATAGGTCAAAACAGTAAAAAAAGTCAATAGAAAGTGGTCAGATACTAATTATTTTGTATCTTTGCACCGTGAAATAATGAAGGAGGGGCTGAAAAGTTCCTCCTTTTAATATAGACCCCCTCCGACTCCCCCTTTATGGGGAGAGGGAGAAAAGGACGTTTTGAACAATTATGATAGAGAGTAAGAAAATTAAAGCATTGGTTGACGAGTGGCTCGATGGGAAAGAGTATTTTTTCGTTGATGCTACCGTAGACAAAGAGAACAAAATCGTTGTTGAGATTGATCACAAAGATGGTGTATGGATTGAGGACTGCTGTGATTTGAGCCGTTTCATTGAGGCGCATTTGAATCGTGACGAAGAAGACTTTGAACTGGAAGTGGGATCTGCAGGTATCGGACAGCCACTGAAGGTGTTACAGCAATACAAGAACAATATCGGTAACGAAGTAGAAGTGATGATGGCTGATGGAAAGAAGCTGCAAGGAACAATGACCGATGCAAACGAATCGAATTTTACGCTCTGCTATCAGGAAAAACAGAAGGTGGAAGGAAAGAAACGCCCAGTCATGGTAGAGGTGACGCAGGAGTTTAAGTATGATGATGTGAAGTGGGTGAAAGCTGTCATCCGCTTTTGACAAAAGACCCCCTCTAACTCCCCCTTTATGGGGAGGATTTAATGGAAATTC
This sequence comes from uncultured Bacteroidales bacterium, assembly GCA_902797255.1. GTDB lineage: Bacteria > Bacteroidota > Bacteroidia > Bacteroidales > Bacteroidaceae > Colivivens. The sequence continues at coordinate 5,242 of CADBSN010000040.1, forward strand.
AATAAAAAAACTATAAAATGGCAAAGAAAAACGAAGAACAAATCAGTCTTATTGACACCTTTAAGGAGTTTAAAGAGACTAAGCACATTGACCGTACAACACTGGTCAGTGTTATTGAGGATTCATTCCACAACGTGCTTCAGAAGCAATATGGCTCTGATGAGAATTTTGATGTGATTGTAAACCCTGAAAACGGAGACTTTGAAATCTACCGTAACAGAGTTGTGGTAGCAGATGACGAAGTGGAGGATACCAATACACAGATTAGCTTGAGTGAAGCGCAGAAAATCGATGAAGACTATGAGATTGGTGAGGATGTGGCTGAGAAAATAAACTTCAGCGATTTCGGACGTCGTTCTATCCTGAACTTGCGTCAGACAATGGCATCTAAGATTCTGGAGTTGGAACACGACAACTTGTACAATAAGTACATTGATAAAGTAGGTACGATTGTCACAGCAGAGGTTTACCAGATTTGGAAACGCGAAACCTTGTTACTGGACGATGAAGGAAACGAATTGCTGTTGCCTAAGACAGAGCAGATTCCAACCGACTTCTTCCGTAAGGGTGAGACCGCCCGTGCGGTTGTGTTGCGTGTAGATAATCAGAACAATAACCCGAAGATTATTTTGAGCCGTACGGCACCTGAATTCTTGCAGCGCCTGATGGAGCAGGAAGTGCCAGAAATTAATGATGGTTTGATTACCATCCATCAAATCGCACGTATCCCTGGCGAAAGAGCTAAAATCGCTGTTGAGAGCTACAATGACCGTATTGACCCTGTTGGAGCCTGTGTGGGTGTGAAGGGTGCGCGTATTCATGGTATTGTTCGTGAGTTGCATAACGAGAACATCGATGTGATCAACTATACTGCAAATGACAAGTTGTTGATTCAACGTGCGTTGGCTCCTGCACGCGTAAATTCTATCACCCTCAATGAGGCTGAACGCAAGGCAGAAGTTTATTTGAATCCTGACCAAGTATCGTTGGCAATCGGTAAGAATGGTATGAATATCAAGTTAGCAAGTATGCTGACAAACTATACTATCGATGTATTCCGTGAACTCGATGATAACGAGAAGAACATGGATGATATCTATCTCGACGAATTCAAGGACGAAATAGAAGAATGGGTTATCGAAGCCATCAAGAAGATTGGTCTTGACACAGCAAGAGCCGTTCTCGATGCGCCACGTGACTTACTCATTGAGAAAGCTGACCTCGAAGAGGATACTGTAGATGAGGTACTCCGAATTCTCCGTGCAGAGTTCGAGGATTAAAGGGGAAAAGGCCCCTCTAACTCCCCCTTTATGGGGAGGATATGGATATGGTAAATAGTAAATCGTTAAATAGTAAATAAGATTGTGCCAAGATTAAATAAAGCATTAAAAGAGCTAAACGTCGGAATCAATACAGTTGCTGAATTCCTGCAGAAAAAGGGTAAACCCCTTGAGGACGCAAGTATCAATGCCAAGATAACGGATGAGCAGTATGACATATTGCTCAAGGAGTTTGGTAGCGATAAGCAGAAGAAACAAGAAACTAGCCTCGATATCCAGAAAAGGAAAGAGAGGGAGCAGCAGGAAAAGGCAGAACGAAAGGCGAAAGAGTTGCAAGAACAATTGAAACGTGAAGCTGAACTCAAAAAACAAAAGGAGCAACAGGAAGTGTTCCGTCTTGAAAGTGAGCGGAAGTCAGAAGTGAAGATACTGGGTAAACTCAAGGAAGTAGCTCCTGAAGTCGAGGAACAGTCTGAACCAGAGCCGGAAACTCCAGAAGTCAAGGAAACTCCTACTATAACAGAGCAGAAACCAATTCAACAACCTGAGCTAGAAGATGAAGATGTTGAGGACGATGAAGAGGTTGAATTCGAAGAGGATGAGGAAACGCAGGAGACACAGGAAACTCCTCAATCGCCTAAGGAGAAATCTTCGAAGAATAAAACTCTGTTGGAGGAAACTGAAGATGGAGTGTTCCACGTGGTTACCCCTGAGGCAGGACTTAACTTCAAGAAAGTTGGTTTTATCGACTTGAGCAACATCAACTCAAAGACTCGACCTGACAAGAAATCAAAGGCTGAGCGTAAGAAAGAAAGAGAAGAGAAGGAGCGTGCTCGTCAGGAAGCGAAGAATAAGTACAAAGAGTCTGTGATGCAAGAAATCGGTGAAGGTGTAGAGGGCGATGACGGAAAGAAGAAAAAACGTAAACGTATCAATAAGGGTAAAGTGGATATCAATGCTGTCGCAAGTCAGCAGAAGACCAACCCGAAGATAGAAAAGGGACCATCTGCTCAGGGAGGCAAGAACAATCAGCGTCCGAATATGCAGAATCAGCCACAGCAGGGTAAGAAGAATAAGAAGAAGAAAGATGTGAAGGCTGAACTCACAGATGAAGAAGTAGCAAAGCAGGTAAAGGAAACACTGGCACGTCTGACAACCAAGTCGGTGAAGAGCAGCGTCAAGAATCGTAAGGAAAAGCGTGAGCGTCATCGTCTTGAGATGGAGGAAGAGGAGAATGCAGACAGCAAAGTACTGCAGCTTACGGAATTCGTAACAGTTAACGAATTGGCTACTATGATGGATGTACCTGTAACCAAAGTCATCGGTACATGCATGTCAATCGGTATGATGGTTAGTATCAATCAGCGTCTGGATGCAGAAACCATCAATATTGTAGCAGAAGAGTTCGGATTTACTACAAGCTACGTAAGTGGAGAAGTCAGCAACGCCATTGTAGAGGAGGCCGATAGTGAGGAAGATCTGGAACCACGTGCACCAATCATCACGGTGATGGGTCACGTCGATCATGGTAAGACGTCATTACTCGACTATATCCGCAACACCAATGTGATTGCTGGTGAGGCAGGAGGTATCACACAGCATATCGGTGCTTATAACGTGAAGATGAAAGATGGTCGTCATATCACTTTCCTCGACACTCCAGGTCACGAGGCCTTCACAGCTATGCGTGCCCGTGGTGCTCAAGTGACCGATATCGCAATCATCATCATCGCAGCCGATGATGCAATCATGCCACAGACGAAGGAAGCTATCGCACATGCTCAAGCAGCAGGTGTGCCGATGGTATTCGCTATCAACAAAATCGATAAGCCAGGAGCTAATCCTGAGAAGATAAAGGAACAACTCGCCAATATGAACCTTTTGGTTGAGGATTGGGGAGGTAAGTACCAAAGTCAGGAAATCAGTGCCAAGAAAGGTATCGGAGTGGATGAGCTCATGGATAAGGTGTTGCTCGAAGCCGAGTTGCTTGACCTCCGTGCAAATCCAAACCGTAAGGCAACTGGTTCTGTGATTGAATCAACACTCGATAAAGGCCGTGGTTACGTAGCTACCGTATTGTGTCAGAACGGAACTTTACATCAAGGTGATATCGTGTTAGCTGGTACCCACTTCGGACGTGTTAGAGCGATGTTCAACGAACGTGGACAACGTATCGAGAAAGCTTTGCCAGCAGAACCAGCCGTTATTCTCGGTCTTAATGGTGCACCAACCGCAGGTGATACTTTCCATGTGATGGAGACAGAGCAGGAAGCACGTGATATCTGTAACAAACGAGAGCAGTTGAAACGCGAACAGGGTCTTCGTACTTTGAAACGTGTTGATCTCAACGAGTTGGGTCGTCGTATTGCACTTGGAGACTTTAAGGAACTCAATATTGTTGTGAAGGGTGACGTGGATGGTTCTATCGAAGCTTTGAGTGACTCACTCATCAAACTCTCTACAGAAAAGATTCAGGTGAATGTCATCCACAAGGCTGTAGGTCAGATCAGCGAGAGCGATGTAACCCTTGCAGCAGCTTCAGATGCCATCATCGTCGGCTTCCAGGTACGTCCTTCAAAGGCTGCACGTGCATTGGCAGATCAGGAAGGTGTAGATATTCGTCTCTACTCTGTCATCTACGATACCATCGAAGAGATAAAGAGTGCAATGGAAGGTATGCTTGCTCCGGAAACGAAAGAGGAAGTGACTGCCAACCTCGAGGTACGTCAGGTTTACCATATCACCAAGGTTGGAACTGTTGCTGGTGCCTATGTCACAAGCGGTAAGGTTCAGCGTAGCAACAAGATCAGAGTGATTCGCGATGGAATCGTGATTTATACTGGTCAGATCAACGCACTGAAACGCTTCAAGGATGATGTGAAGGAAGTAGGCGTAAACTTCGAATGCGGTATCTCTATTGTCAACTACGATAACATTCACGAAGGTGATATTCTGGAGACATTCGCAGAAGTGGAAGTGAAGCAGAAACTTTAAAGTGAAAAGTGAAAAAGTGAAGGGTGAAGATATTTCTTCCGTAAAAAATGTAGATAACGAGTATGTCAAGCAGGTTGCCAACGAACAATATAAGTATGGTTTCACCACAGACATACACACGGAAATCATAGAGAAAGGACTGAATGAGGATGTAGTACGCCTTATCTCACAGAAAAAAGGAGAGCCAGAATGGCTACTTGACTTCCGACTCAATGCCTTTCGTCACTGGACTTCAATGGTACAACCCAAGTGGGGTCATTTGATATTGCCTGAGATTGATTATCAGGCAATATCTTACTATGCCGACCCTACAAGCAAGTCCAAGAGTGATGACGGGAAGCCGAAGGAGATAGATCCTGAGCTGATAAAGACGTTCGATAAACTCGGCATTCCTCTTGAGGAGCGTATGGCATTGAGCGGTACAGCAGTAGATGCAGTCATGGACTCTGTTTCCGTGAAGACTACTCATACGAAAGCACTTGAGGAGAAGGGCATTATCTTCTGCTCTATCAGCGAAGCTGTGAAGAAATACCCTGAGTTGGTACGCCAATACTTGGGTAGTGTTGTACCATATCGTGATAACTACTTTGCTGCCCTCAATAGTGCGGTATTCAGTGATGGTTCGTTTGTGTATATCCCTAAGAATACGCGTTGCCCGATGGAACTATCTACTTATTTCCGCATCAATGCCCGTAATATAGGACAGTTTGAACGTACATTAATCGTGTGTGATGACAACTCTTATGTATCATACCTAGAGGGTTGTACGGCTCCAATGCGTGACGAGAACCAACTTCATGCCGCAATCGTGGAGATTGTTGTGATGGAGAATGCTGAAGTGAAATACAGCACGGTTCAGAACTGGTATCCAGGTGATGCAGAAGGGAAAGGTGGTGTGTTGAATCTTGTGACCAAACGAGGACATCTGCGTGGCAACAACAGCAAGTTATCGTGGACACAGGTCGAGACAGGTTCAGCTATCACGTGGAAATATCCTAGCTGTGTGTTGAGTGGCGATAATTCACAAGCAGAGTTCTATTCGGTAGCTGTGACCAACAATTACCAACAGGCTGATACTGGTACAAAGATGATACACATTGGGAAAAATACCAAAAGCACCATTATCAGCAAAGGTATATCGGCTGGAAGAAGCCAGAACTCATACCGAGGTTTGGTGAAGATTGGATCAAAAGCAGATGGGGCTCGTAACTATAGTTCGTGTGACTCATTGCTGCTTGGAAGTCATTGTGGAGCACATACGTTCCCTTATATCGACTGCCACAACAACTCTGCCGTCGTGGAACATGAAGCAACCACCTCCAAGATTTCTGAAGATCAGTTGTTCTATTGCAACCAGCGAGGAATACCAACAGAGGAAGCTGTAGGACTGATAGTGAATGGGTATGCCAAGGATGTTATCAATAAATTACCGATGGAGTTTGCGGTAGAGGCGCAAAAACTGCTATCGGTATCACTTGAGGGAACTGTAGGCTAAAATAGAATCGTAATAACGTCATAACGAAAACAATGTTAGAAATAAAGAACTTACACGCCAAGGTTGACGGTAAAGAGATACTTAAAGGAGTCGATCTTACCATTCATGATGGTGAGATACATGCGTTGATGGGTACCAATGGTGCGGGAAAGAGCACATTGAGTAACGTCATCGTAGGAAATCCCAAGTATGAGGTCACTCAAGGAACGATTACATTCAATGGGAAAGATTTGCTTGCTATGTCCCCAGAGGAACGTTCGCATGAAGGCGTGTTTATGTCGTTCCAGATGCCAGTAGAGATACCAGGAGTGAGTATGACGAACTTTATGCGAGCAGCCGTAAATGCTCGCCGTGAGGCATTGGGACAGGAACTTCTCAAGGCAACAGACTTCTTGAAGTTGATGCATGATACCCAGAAATTGGTTGACATCGATAAGAAACTCGTATCACGTTCTGTAAACGAAGGATTTTCTGGAGGAGAGAAGAAACGGAATGAAATATTCCAGATGGCGATGCTGCAACCTACATTCTGCATTCTTGACGAGACGGATAGCGGTCTTGATGTAGATGCACTGAGAGTGGTAGCTGAGGGATTTAACCGTTTGCGTACTGAACAAACCAGCGCATTAGTAATTACCCACTATCAACGTTTGCTTGATTATATTCGTCCAGACATCATCCATGTATTACTTGATGGCAAGATTGTGAAGACGGCAGGAGCTGAACTGGCAAAGGAAATTGAAGAAAGAGGATTTGACTGGATAAAAGAATGAGTCTAGAACAATCATATATAAACCTATATCAGGCTAAACGTGAGAGTCTGAGGGCTTCATCTCCAGAGGTTATGAATACCTTGCGTGATGAGGCTATCAGGATGTTTGCGAATAAGGGTTTTCCGACTCGTAAAGTTGAGGACTATCGATATATTGATGTGCCACAAGCTTTTGAAGGGAAAGACGGATACACGATGCCCTTACCTACATTGCCTCTGAACGCAAGCAAACAGGGAGTGATTTCCCTAAATGACGAGGCTTTGCTGAATCGATATTATGCAAAGGTAGCAGACAACGAAGATGCAATCACAGCACTTAATACTGCTTTCTCTCATGAATGCATCTGTATACATGTAGGCAAGCACCAGCAACTCGACCGTCCGATTGAACTGACTGATACATTCACGTCTGATGAAGACCAGATGGAACACAAACGCATACTGATTGTGTTGGAAGAAGGGGCTTCTGCAAGAATTATGCTTCGATATGCGGCAAACAACAAGATGCACATCATCACTACCCAGGTTGTAGAAGTGTTTGTTGGCGATAATGCCTATCTGGAGATGTATGAGTTGGAAGAAACCCATACTTCTTGTACCAGATTCAATCAGGTATATATGCAAGTAGGGCGATATGCTAACGTGAAACATAATAATATTACCCTGTTCAATGGACTTACGCGTAATACCATTAAGGCATTTTTGAAAGGTGAATATAGCGAAGTATCTCTCAACGGATGTGTGATGGCGAACAAGAGTCAGGTTGTCGACAACAATACCCTCATACGTCATGAAGTGCCTAACTGTACCAGCCACGAACTCTATAAGTATGTAGTGGATGAGCAAGCTGTGGGAGCTTTCGCTGGTAAGGTGTATGTGGCAGAAGGGGCCCAGAATACTGTAAGTGATGAAGTGAACCAGAATATCTGTGCGAGCAATGATGCACGTATGTACACCCAACCCATGCTTGAAATCTATGCGGACGATGTGAAGTGTTCACATGGTAGTACGGTCGGGAAACTTGATGAGATAGCGCTTTTCTACATGCGTCAACGAGGTATTCCCCTTGCTGAGGCACGTATGTTGCTAATGCAGGCATTCGTAGGACAAGTCGTCGATGAGATTCCCATCGCCCCACTACGAGACCGTCTTCATATCATGATTGAACAACGTTTGAAAGGCGAACTTGATAAATGTGTTGGCTGTGCTCGTTGCAAATAACCAATAGGATTGATGTATGACAACAAAAAAAGTATTGATAGGATTGATGATAATGGGATTGGTTGCATGCAATCAGCAGCAACGTAATTCTGTCGATAGTGTGCTACGTCCAGAGCAGCATGCCCAAGAAGTATTGGAAAAGACGGCAGAAGCTGTAAATGCATCCTGTCCTACCAAAGCTGGTGAGAAGTATACGTTGGTTGGGGTTCAGTTAGGTAAAGGAAAGTGGACCTATTGTTATACAGTTGCAGAAGATAGTATTGTTAGGTTCGATAATCCGCTTAGCAATGAGGCATTTGCAAAAGGAATGAAAAACGCGACAGCTGAGGTTATCGTAAAGACTCCTTCTATGATGACGATGGTGAATCAACTGATTGATGCTAAAACAGACCTGGTGTATGAATATACGGGTATAGAGACAGGTCAGACCGCAACAATCATCTTTACCTATCCGGAATTGCGTATGATTCGCGATTTGGCGAATCAATCAAAGTAAATCTTCGATTTCATCGAGAATTGTGAACAATTCACTGACCTTTTCTGCCCTTAGCATCTTGATGCGCGTCTGACGGAAGTTGGGTATGCCTTTGAACAAGGGTGATGCTGCCAAGTGACGACGTACATGTAAGATGCCGCCCAGTTCGCCTTTAGGGCAGGTCTCCACACTTTTCAGGATTTCTTTTCGTAGCACATCCAGTTTCCATTGATTTGTCAGTCCTTTTATCTCAGTTCCGGTATCTAGATAATGGCGAATCTCTTTAAAAATCCAGGGACGTCCAAAGGTAGCTCTTCCTATCATGATAGCATCCACTCCATATTTATCGAAACACTCTTTTGCTCGCATGGGGGTTGTGATGTCGCCGTTCCCGATGATGGGGATATGCATCCTCGGGTTGGCTTTTACGGCTCCGATCAAGGTCCAATCGGCCTCTCCTGTGTACATTTGACTACGCGTTCTCCCATGAATGGTTAATGCTTTGATGCCGCAATCTTGTAGTTGTTCCGCAAGGTCAACAATAATCTTATTTTCGTGATCCCATCCTAATCTCGTTTTGACGGTCACAGGTAAGCGTACGGCCTCAACTACCGCTTTTGTGATTTCAAGCATTAGAGGGATATTCTTCAGCATTCCTGCTCCAGCACCCTTGCCTGCAACTTTCTTTACAGGACATCCAAAGTTGATGTCCAATACATCTGGATGCGCTTCCGTTTCGATGATTTTGGCTGCTTCGACCATCGAAGCCACATCTCGACCATATATCTGAATAGCCACAGGACGTTCTGCTTCGCAGACGGTGATTTTCTGCAAAGAACGGTTGACAGATCTGATTAGCGCGTCTGAACTTACAAACTCGGAATACACCATTGAGGCTCCGAACTCCTTGCATAGGAGTCGGAACGCTTGATCTGTTACATCTTCCATAGGTGCTAGCAGCACAGGTCTTTCGCCTAAGTTGATATTATCTATTGTCATCATTTAAAAATTTCTTTCCTGCGTATCCCATACTGATTACAGATATCTTGACACCCTCTGCTTTTGCTAGTTCTCGTCCACATGAAATCGTGGTAGACCCTGTTGTGATGACATCATCGACCAGCAGTAGATGCTTTCCCCTGATTTTCTCTGGGTGTTTCAGCACAAAAATATCTTCCACATTCTCCTTGCGTTCCGATGCTAAGAGATGTGTCTGCGAAGAGTTGTCCACCATTCTAATGACGATATCTCTTTCGATGGGTAACCCTGTGACCTCCTTGATTCCTTCAGCGATGAAGTCGCATTGGTTGTATCCGCGTTTCTTTATGCGGTTTTGATGGAGCGGTAATGGGATGATCATGTCCATTCCTTCAAAGAACCCAACCTCTTGCAATTCTTCGGCCATTGCTTTGGCAACAGACGTTCCGACTTTCGGATCGTTGAAGTATTTCATGAAGTAGATTGTCTCCCTCGACTCTTGAGCATCATAGAAGAAGAACGATGTAGCTTTCTCGATGGGTATGTGCGTCCAGTACAACTTCTCAATAGGGTTTTCCTTGATAAGATGTGCATTCGTTCGTGGTAGACTGCTGAGGCAGTTGAAGCAGATATACTGTTCGCCCTTTCCCATCCTTTCGTTGCAGATTGGACAGTAACGTGGGAGCATGAAATCTATGATATCAGTAACAATACTCATTCCTCAATGTCTGTATGTAATACCTCATTAATGTCTGCATAACTGAATCCTCGAGATAATGCAAAACGAAAGAGTTTGGCATTCACCTCGTATTCGCTCTTCCCTTTGACTGTACGGCGTTTCGATTTGATGATTCGTCTCAGTTCTGTCAGGTTGGCTTCATCGTTGATCTCCTCCTTTGCTTCGTCAATAAACTCTTGAGCAATGTTTCTCTTCTTCAGTTCCAGCTCGATCCGAATCCATCCCCAGTGGTTGTACCTGAATTTATCACGAACGAAAGCGTGAGCATATCGTTTTTCATCAATGTATCGTTCATCAAGTAACCGTTTGATGATTTTATCTGCTACACCCTCAGGCAGTTCCCAGCGACTCATCATTTTACGGATATCAGCCACACAATACTCCGCGCCAGCACATTTGGCTGTCAGTCGTATCATTGCATCGTTTTCGCTAATCATTTTTTTGAAAGGCATCCTATCACTATTCTTTCATTGTTAAACGCATCTAGCTTCACTTGAATTTTTTCGAATCCTGCATCAGCCATCAAAGCACCCACTTCGTGGGCAAATCGCCTGTTGGTCTCGAAAGCGAGCATGCCCCCATCCGACAAAGTGGTTGCAGCATAAGTCGTGATGGCTTCATAGAATAGAAGGGGGTGGTGGTCTGGCACGAATAAAGCCTCTTCCGGTTCGTAATCCAGCACATGATGCTCCATTTCTGCTCGTTCCTCTTCGCAAACGTAGGGTGGGTTCGACACAATGAGGTCATACACACCTTTCTGGGGTATTGTTTTGAGAATGTCGACCTGTTCGAAAGTGATGTCCAATCCTAGCCGTTCTGCATTGCATTTTGCAATCTTTAGTGCCTTTTCTGAAACGTCAATTGCGGTAACCTGAGCAGTTGGGAAACAATGTTTCAAAGCCAAAGCAATACAGCCACTTCCTGTTCCAATATCCAAGATTGCAGTAGGGGTGCAGCACTTGACGGACTCCACTAGTTCTTCCGTCTCCTGACGAGGAATCAACACTCCTGGCCCC
>CADBSN010000041.1 GCA_902797255.1 uncultured Bacteroidales bacterium
TAAGCTCAAAATGCTTTTTACGGAACCTACGGACGTTCCGCCGAATTTCATTACTTTCATATTCCTATGCAATTTATCTTTCCAACGGTTCCCCTCAACGAGCGGGGCTTTCTCCATTGGCGGTGCAAAGGTACAGAAATTTATTCAATCGGCATACAATTCTGTCGATTTCTTTATGTTTTACATAAATCCTCGACCGATTCTGCCCGTAAACCATACCTCCTATGACAAAACTAAGGGAATCCGATTGGAATTCCCCTAGTCATATCTGTGTATCAATCGACACATCGTCACTTACGGCATCAGTCGTTTTTGGCCGTTATGAGTTGCGCCTGATGTAGTCTTTCATGTGCTCCATATAGTCGTACTCATAATCATAGGCTTCATCCCCTTCGAGGAAGTTCTGAATCCACCATCTGTCGTCCGCTTTCTTCAGCTTCCAGAGTATGGGAATCTTCTCGCCTCCAGTTGGATTCAGCCAGAAATAGACATCTGCGGTTGTCGCGTTTGCAAATTCCACTCTCACAATCTCGGCCGTGAAGGGCAGGTCGGTCGAACCCATCGTCCACACATTCCCGTTTTCCGAGAAATACATGTCGTTAGGCTTGCCTGCAGCCACCTTAGCGGTCTCGATGGCTCTCAGTTCGAGATACATCTGCTGCCACTCCTTGGTGGTGTAGTTCTCCTCCAGCGTACCCACGAACACGGTGCTGTCGCTCGACTTGTCCCAGCGAGCATTGATGTCCTTGTAGACGTCATTCACCAGCTGACGAATCACCAGCTCCTCCTTCTGCTTGTCAATCGAAGCCGCAGGCGTCTGTTCTGTCGTTTGCTTCTGGCCTGAGTTACACCCTACCAGCATCAATGCTGCTAACAGCAAGCTATAGATTGGTTTCATACGAACTATATTATCATGTTTATGCCTGAGCAGGCTCTTCCTTCTGCTTGTTGGCCAGCTGCTTGATTTTGTTCTTACCGCCGAAGGCAAAAATCCAGATGAGCAGACCTGCAATCACCAGCAGCGTTATGCCCAGAATGGGTCGGTAGAACACCCATGCGATTGCGATAACAACCAAAGACCAAACGAGTCCTACGACGGTGCAAACCAGTCCTATGCCCCATCCAACGATGTTCGACAGGAACGGAACCACCTTCAGCAAGGTCTCGATGATACCGAAGATACCCTTCAGACCACCGATGACGAGCAGCGTTCCCACGATACGTATGAGCCAGGTAATCAATGTGTTGTTAGAGTTTTCAGCATCGAAAATCTCATCCATCGACTTCTTACCCATCACCAGCGTCTGGAACCTCTTGCCGTTCTTAGCCTTGAATGCCTTGAACGAGTCGCCATCAACCTCTGAGATGATAGTCACCTTAGCAGGCACCACCTTCACGAATGTCACGCGTACATCACCCACCTGAGGCACAGCAGGGTTCAGACCATAATAGATTTCGTTACCCTTTACGTGGATGTATTGATAGCCGCTGTCCGTTTGTACGGAATCGCTCGCTTCTGTCTTTTTCTCATAGAAACGCTCGTAAGCCTCCTTCGTATTCTTGTCGAACTGGCTGAGCAGCTCGTCGCTGAGTGCCAATTCAATCTCTTCGGTTGATGACATGCGCTTAATCAGGTCCTCGTTCAGCTTGTATGCTCCAAAACTGACGTTCTCGGCCCACTGATCCTCATCCTCAACATTGGTCAGCACCATGTTTTTACCTTGATAGGCAGGATCCTCAAAGCTTTCCGAGTCAACGGGATCGTCCGACCACTCCTTCTTATACGTGTAAGTCGTCACTTCTTCCTGACTGCCACCGAACTTATCCTCGGTCTTCGTCTCAGAGTGTTCAATCCACTGATAGTATTCCACTTTTCGTTGGACGGCAATAGCCGTTGCTCCAACACCGAATTCCTTGTCCACCAACGAGTCCGTCGTTGTAGCCATCGCAGTAGCGCAAACCAACTCGCCCTCCAGCGAAGCATCTTTTTTCTCAGGCTTTTCCATTTCCACACATGCCTCCTGAGCCTCTTCGAGCATGTCGGCAGTCCTCACGGAGTTACCCTCGTTCCACCACAGCAGAACGGTAGCACCGATAAAGAGCACAAATCCTACCCCAATCCCCATACACGAATTCTTAACTCGTGTACCATAACTGGTTGTTGTTGTTTTAGTATATGCCATAACTTTAAAAAATTAATAAAACTTTTCGATAATGTTTTTTATAAGCCAAAGACTTCAGTCTTCATAAATGCTCTGCAAATTTACAACGTTTATTTGAAACAGCCAAAGAAAATGTAAAAAAACTCATAATTTAAAGTCGAGAGCCTAGAGTCTAGAGTCGAGAGTCGAGAGTCTAGAGACCTTTCGTTATGGTTATCGTTTTCGTTATCGTTTTGACCCTCTTGACAGTTTACCGTTTACCGTTTACTGTTTACAGTTTAAAGCCAAAGTCAGTTCTAAGCTTAGCTCAGTAGTTTATAGTATTAGGTTGTACAATAAATTATCATTCTCCATAATCAGGTGAACAGTATTTCCTAACTACGCCGTAAATTCCGCTGAATTCTTACGGTTATATGGTTGTGGCCTCACGCTTGAGCGATACGGCTCGAA
>CADBSN010000042.1 GCA_902797255.1 uncultured Bacteroidales bacterium
CATGGGTGCTGACTCTCGATATTGACACGACCGATGTCGGAACGTCCGCTGAGGATGAGTTCCACACCTTCAAGGGCTGTGGTGAACGAGACGGAGGCTCCATCGACTGTGGCTGTGATGCCGTCGAGGTTACCTTTCACATAGGCTTTCTCGCCCTCGAAGAGGACCTGAAGTGTACGTTGGACTATGAAAGTTGACTCTTGACTCTCGACTCTTGACTCTTGACCCTCAACAGGTGCATAGCGGGTGTCGAACGTGAAGACCTGCTGCATTCGTCCAGGCAGGAAGGCTGGAGTGGGGTAGACGTCGGTATGCTGGGTGCGGACTTCCTTGATGTCGTTGATGGCATACTGGCGCTCGGAGTCTTCACGGATGACGGTCATCAACGAATCCTTGTAGTCGATGGAAGTGATGCCTTCGACGGGTTCCTGCATGACTTGTCCTGGAAGAATGACGGTATTGTCTTCGTGGGTTGAGGTGACATCTGGCCCAATCACATAGAGGGCATGGGGTGTCTGCTCCATGACGTATTGTTCTTCGTCGTATGCATCGTGGATCCAACTGCTGGATGCCATCTTCTCATTGAAGATGTCGTAGTTGGTCTGGAGGAAATCCATCATGAAATCGACTTCCTGCTGTGGGGTGTCGGCGATTTTCTTGGTGTGGGAATAGGATGAGAGCCAACGGGCTTTCTCGCGCTCCCAAGCTCCGGAAGTGGTGAAAAGGTCGGCATAGTGACTCATCAAGGCTCTGATGTTCAGGAGTGAGAGCTGATGGGTTGAGAGGTATTGCCAGCGATTGTTCATCTTGGTGGCGAAATCGTCGGGACGAAGGCTCTTGGTCTTGAAGCGATGAATCATGTTGTGATAGCCAAGTTTCTCTCCCCAAGCCATTTGCTTGGCATCGGTTCCAGTCTCATCGCCTCCGGCAAAGCGTCCGAGAGAACCGTCGAGATCCCAAAGGGTGAAGAGGTATTTCTCTTCTTTATTAACGTTCCGTACACTCAGATAGTAGTTTTTCTTCTGATTGTCCAAGAGTTGGAAGGCTTGGATGAACAGGATGAAATCAATCACGTTCTGCTCGTAGAGTTTATCCATGTAGATGGAACTGAACTCTTTCTGATTGGTGTTCATGACATCAATCAGGTCGCAGATGGGGTCGAAGAATGCTTGAGAGAGACTGTCGTCGGGATATTTCTGTTCCCATCCGTATGACTTCTTGGATTCGATATAGGGCCAAAGGAATGAGTCGTTGGCAGGCCGCTCGGAATAACTCGACAGGTAGGTCTCGCCACACTCCCAATTGGCTTTCCATACCAATCCTCGAAGCTGTCCAGAGTCGAGAGTCGAGGGGCTAGAGTCTAGGGGGCTTTCTTCGCTCGGCTCTTGACTCTCGACTCTTGACTCTTTGGTCTTTTTCAGGTTGAGTTTCTTTCGGTCAATCTTGTCGGTGAAACACATCAGACCATAGTAGGAACCATTGATGAATGCCTCAACAAACTCACCTTGGGTACCGTTTACCTGATAACAGTTGTCTGTAGGGTAGGGAAGAGGATCTACGGCTGTCCATAAATCCATGATTACGCGGTTGCGCATGCGGCTATAGTCGATATATTCGGAGGCGAGAATCCAGTCGTCGTCCTTACGGTAACCTAAGAGGTGGACGTCCTGACTTTCGCCATCTTTCATCAGTTCGATGTTGAAACTCTTCTTGGGCTTGCTGCCTGATGTCGCTCCGCGAAGACGGATGTTGATATCGGTACTGAAACAAGCCATACCCTCTACCTGCGAGTTCTTCGCTTTTGTACGGCAGCGAGCATCGATAACACTCATGAAGCCCGGATATTTCTTGGTGTGGTTTTCGTCGCCTTTCGTGATGGAGTAGTTGTCGGACATCTCACTCAACGGGCAGTCGATCAGCACAAAGGGTAGGGTGCTGATGTGAAAGAGCCATTGTTTGCTTTCGTTGTCGGTGATGGTGAGGGTGTTGACCGCATTATTCATCCAGTCGGTAACAACCAGATTACCCGGCTTACTGTTTTCCAATACCTGATCGTTCAACTTCACGCTGCTAAACGTACTTTCGTCCCATCGTAGTGTTCCCTTGAGGGTCTGGCTGATGCCTGGCTCGATGGTAGCATAAATGGTATTAGCTGCAGTGTCGGCCACAAGTGGCACTTCGTTGAGCCACAGCCCACAGCTACGTTGTGCCTGAGTGCTGAGGGGCAAGCACAATGTAAAAATGAAAAGTGAAAAATGAAAAGTGAAAAATGTAATAATTGAAAATCGCTTCATATCTCTTACTTAAAACTTTCCAATGTGGTTGATTTCTTCTCTTGGGTGAAGTCGTACTCGGTCACAGGGGTGTCGTTGAACGACTTTTCGTAACTTAAAATCTTGTAGTTGTTTCCAACAACGATGTTGCTGTTTGAAAAGAGCGCACATACGGTCTTGTATGTATCAGGTACGGGAATCGCTTTGATGATGTTCCCATCGGCATCAGCAAGCGCCAATCCACAGATGCTCTTTCCTTTCACATAGCATAGCACACTTGCCTGATCACTTGACTCGTAGGGCAGACAGTTTCGTGCACCCATGCTGATGATTTCGCCTCCAAACACCTTGAAGGTCTTTCCGTCGGTATCCAAACCCATCTGGTCGATATCTGCACCGATAGTATAGAGCAGACCGTCGTACATAAACAGGAAGCTGACATCAAATCCATCATTCTCACTACTGCAAATCAGTACATCACCACCACGCATGTAGCAGCCTTCGGCATTCATGCCGTCGTCAACACTATAGCTGCGTAGTTTGCCTCCATTGATGTCGATAGTCTTCTTGGATTCTATACCTTCTGCAGCAGCTCCACCAGAGCATCTGACATATATGTTGCCTGAGTTGAACGTGATTTTTCCCGATGACTTGATACCCTTGGGGGATGCAGCTGCACCTATCTTGTTTCCATGACTATCCTCTGCCTTTATTTCTGGAATACGTTTGCCGCCAGTACGTACATAGACATCTGCATCCTCAATGGTCAAGGTGCCAGGATAGTTTGTTTTGGTTTCGCTGATTACTTCCTGATGACCTGCGCTGATACCTTTACCACCATCTCCTGTCGACAGGCAGTAAATCGTGCCTCCCTTGATGGTCATATCCCAATTGCTCTTGATAGCACAGCATGAGCTGTAGTCCTCTTCTTCATCGTCCCAAACCGCATCACCTGTGGTGATAGACTTCACTACACCTCCTGTGATCCACAGCAGAGAGTCAGATGTGATTCCCTTGGCGGCCAATCCGTTGCAATAAGTTCGCAACACGCCTCCACCAATGATGATATGGTCTTTTCCGTAGACTGCTTTCCCATTCTGGGCATGATTGTCTATATGGATGAATCCATCCGTCATGTGAACGTAGTTATCAGATGCGATACCACATTTCTTGTTTGCATTCACATAGAGCTGCCCTTTACCTGATATGCTGAGTTTACCTTCGGCAAAGATACAGCCACGTTGGTCTTCTCCTTTCACCTTCGTGTAGGAAGTCCCATCGGTGAGAGTGTTGACGGTGTTAGCAGCCAAGTCGATAAACAGACGCTTCTTCAGCTGACTGTTAATAACGGGGCCGGTTGGGTTGGTCAGGTCTGCACCATTCAAGACGATACAAGCCTTATGTTCGCTATACAGTTTAAAGCCTGCATTCTTGCTTTGCCCCGAGAGGATGAACTGTAATCCTGTAGCAACTGTCGTGATGGTGAGATGTGCTCCTTCCTGCGTAATTGTTAGGGAGTCAGTATCACCTGATACACGAGCGTTCTCACCCTCAAACACAATGCTGACGGTCTTAGTCCATGTGGAGTGAGCGATGAAGTCATCATAGTATTTGCTGGCTTGGTCGGTCTCTTCCTGTTCTGCCTTCACACAATCCTTATCGGCCTCCTCGAAAGCGATATCAAAATCAAAGTCTGAATGATACTTTTCCGGCATCACCTTCGTGCGCCAAGGGTCGCGCTCATTGAGTGTCATCAGGTTTACCGCAGAGACATCGAATGACGTAGAGTCTGCATGGCTCCAGAATGCGACCTTCTCTGTTCCGAAATCTATCTGATTGACGTCGTTCACGATACGCACACGATTGTACCCATCATGTGTTTCGTTGATATAGATGTTATGTTGTGCACTCATGCATAATGCATAACCCATCATGCAGAAGGCATAAATAGTTCTTAGTTTTTGCATCTCAATCGTATTTCCGTGTTACCTTCTAGGGGAATTTATTTCACCATAAACTTCATCGTGTTCTTACCTACTTTGAGCAAATAAGTACCTTTGGTAAATCCGTTGAGGTCAACACTCGTAGTGTTATCCTTTTTCGTGAGACGTGGTGTTCTCAATCGTCCGCTGAGGTCATAAACCGCAATCGATTTAGAACCGCTAATCGCTATTTGATTTCCGTTGATTTCTATTTTATCGGCGTTTACCTCTTTAATTGCATCGTCAACTTGTACTTCGTCGAACGTCCACGACATCACATTAGAGAAGTTCCACTCACCGACAGCACCATCAAGTGTTGTGAGTGTTATGGTGTTTTCACCAAGTGTCATCTTTGGTTCCTTGTTCAGACTACATACAATTTGTGTACTATCCTTCAGATGTATCACAAGTGCTTTAACAACAAGTCCTTTACTGGCAAAGCAGGGAAGAACTCCCAGCATTGCAATCATGATTACGAATATAACTTTTGTTTTCATATTTTCATTTACCATTTATTAATTTACCATTGAACTCTTGAACTTTGAACTCTTTCAACTGACTATAAACTTTAAACTTTATCTCACTTTTCACTCTCGCCCCTTGCCTCTTGTATCACCATTCCGGCAAGCATAAAGCCGAAGATAGCGGTGATATGAGCGATGGTTCCATTTCCTCGATCGTCAGGGTCGATAGGAAGCTTGTTCTCTAACAGTTCGTCGCTATAGACACATTGGAACTTGCGCTTTGGGAACACCTTTTCGCGTTTGAAGCGGTTGCGAAGGGCACGCGCCAAGGGGTCGCCCTGTACTTTCCAGAATTCCGTCACTTTGATGCGAGTTGGGTCGAGTTTCAAGGCTGCCCCCATCGATGAGAAGAACTGAGCCTTCGTCTGTGTGGCCATGAGAATAAGTAGCGCCTTGTCCTTCAGCGAGTCGATAGCATCGATGATATAATCATAGCTGTCGAGATTAAACTCATCTGCCGTTTCCTTCGTGAAAATCTTTTGCAGGGCTGTGATTTCAGCAGCAGGATTGATGCTGAGCAGTCGATCTTTGAGAGCATCCACCTTCACCTGTCCTACGGTATTCGTTGTGGCCATCAGCTGTCGGTTGATATTCGTGATGCACACGCGATCGCTATCGACTATCGTTAACTTCTTGATGCCGCTACGCACCAGACTCTCTGCACACCAAGAACCGACACCACCTACTCCAAATAGGATGACACGTTGCTCACCGATACGGTTCATCGCCTCCTCACCTAAAAGGAGTTCTGATCTGCGGAATATTGCTTGTTCTATAGCCATACATTCTTTTAATGTCAAGAGTCAAGAGTCGAGGGTCATGAGTCTAGAGTCGAGGCAATAAACTTTTAAATATTTTGCAAAGTTACGATTTTTTTGTCGTTAAACAGAAAAGATTGATAACATTTCATGAATGATTATGTAGTTTTTGCGACTTTTTATCTGTTTGTCCTTTCGGGCTCATTTTTAAGATAGTATTTGAATCGAAATCGAAGACGTGCTAAAGAGAACAAAAAAGAGTACTTTTTTTCTGCAAGTAACACAAAAGTTGCTTAACAAAAGAACGTAAATAGAAAAAAAATTGTAAATTTGCCAACGAAATAAACAAAGACCGATGAGAAGTATATATTCGATATCAACCGTTCTATTGCCTTTTCTATTCAAGAAACCTGTCTGTGCTTTACGTTTTTTTTCCCACACATTTCGTTCCCTTTACGCCAGACTTACATTTTGGGTGATGCTCACGGTGATGATTGTTACCGTCATCATTACATTGATTGTTACATTCATCAGTTCGTCGGCTGTCCTGATGGGAACAAAAGAAAATGTGCAAAGCCGCATGGAGATTGCTAACCAGCATATCAACAGCGTACTTGTAGGCGTGGAAGTCGCAGTAGAGAATACCATACCAGAAGTAGAGAAATCACTCTCCGATCCTGACGAAATGTATAGTGTCGTCCGCCGTTTGCTGGAATTGAACCCAAACATCATTGGTTCAGCTGTAGCCTTCGAGCCAAACTACTATCCGGAAAAGGGCAAGCAATTCTCACCATATGCCTATCGCGACGATGATTCCACAGTTATCACCAAGCAGCTTGGTAGCGACGATTATGAATATCACCAGATGGATTGGTACCTCATTCCCAAGCAGCAGAAGCGGAATTGTTGGAGTGAGCCCTATTATGATCAGGGTGGAGGCGAAGTGATGATGACCACATATTCGCATCCCCTCTTCGATGCATCTGGCAATATCTATGCCATCATCACAGCAGACGTGTCACTAGAATGGCTTACAGAACTTTTGGTTGAAAACGACCAGGATTTTAATCATCGGGTACTGAATGTTGATGATCAAGAAGAGGCGGGACTGAAAGCAGTTCTGGAGGGCGACAGCTCCTTCTTCTATCATCATGCATACACCTATATCATTGGAAAGAGCGGCAAATATATTGCCCATCCTATGCGTGACCGTATCCTGAACAAGTCTTATTTTATATATGCAGAAGAGACTCCCGAAACAGTTGATGACCAGATAGGTTATGACATGATTGACGGAAAAACGGGTATGGAGGCTATCGACCGCGACGGTACCAGGTTCTACATCAACTATGCTCCGATTGAGCGTACGGGATGGTCTATGGCTACTGTGATACCAGCTAAACTCATCTTCTCACGCTCGATGATTTTTGGAGGAATTGTCGTAGCTATCATGCTGATAGGATTGCTCATTCTGTTCTTCATCTGCCGGCATATCTTGAAACGTGTCACCAAACCTTTGGCTCTCTTCGCCCAGTCTGCTGACGAGATTGCACAAGGCAACCTCAATGCATCGCTGCCCCAGATAACGTCCCATGATGAAATGAAACGCTTGTACGACTCGTTTGCGCTGATGCAGACTTCGTTGACTCAACAGATGGAGCAACTCAAGCAGGTGAACGAGCAGAAGGGACGCATTGAGGGAGAATTAAAAATCGCTAGCAACATACAGCGAGCGATGCTTCCAAAGGTATTTCCACCATATCCTGAACGCAACGACATCGATATCTACGGGCAACAGACTCCTGCCAAAGCCGTGGGTGGTGACCTGTTCGACTTCTTCATACGTGATGAGAAACTATTTTTCTGTATCGGCGACGTATCGGGAAAAGGGGTGCCAGCCTCCCTCGTGATGGCGGTAGCTCGTTCTCTCTTCCGCACTCTCTCCGTCAATGAACCTCATCCCGAACGTATCATTTCGCAGATGAACAACCGTATGGCTGAAGACAATGATTACAACATGTTTGTCACCCTCTTTCTCGGTGTGATCGATCTGTCTACAGGACAACTACACTACAGCAATGCCGGGCACAACCCTCCACTCCTCCTTACCAACAAAAACCAAGAGAATCAAAAGGTGTTCCTCACATGCGACAGCAACCTCCCACTTGGTATCAAGAATAGCTGGAAATTCACCCTTCAAGAGACAACCATCGCTGCAGGCACTACAATCTTCCTATATACCGACGGATTGACCGAGGCTGTGAACATGAATCATCAGATGTTTGGTGAAGAACGGATGATTGACGCCATACCTCTCTCTACGGATTCACAAGGAATCATCAACCAAATGACAGAAGCTGTGAATGCCTTTATAGGTGAAGCAGAACAGAGCGACGACCTCACCATGCTCTCCATCCGATATATTGGGTAGATACTCTACAGCCCCCCTTAGGGAAAATGTTAAAATTAAAAAATGATAAAATGTAAAAATTAATGGTAAATAGGAAACTTTTGGAGCAGCGAGTGCAGAAGTGAACTTGTTCAAATTTTGCCGAACCGACGCCAAACCGAGAGAAGAGTTAAGCTTGCTTAAACTGTTCCGAGGTGCGAAGGAGGAAG
>CADBSN010000043.1 GCA_902797255.1 uncultured Bacteroidales bacterium
ATTGGCAATCGTTTCTGCCTCAACACGCTGATATGGGTCAAGTGTACCGATGGGCTTCACTCCTTCTTTATGACTTTTGATTGTAGGGAAACTGCCATCAGGATTCCATTGGAACTCCTCTACGCTGACACTACGGGCAAAACCACCACCTCCTGGCAACCAGCCTGTGTGGTAGAAGAAATAGTTATGACCTTTAAAGGTCACAGTACCGCTGTGGTTGGTAAAGGATTGGGTTGCGTTGTCTTGTGGCATCACTTCGCCGACATATTCCCATGGGCCTTGAGGGTTGTCGCTGACACTATATGCGATGCACTCTGGTACACCTCCTGCAGCATACACCATAAAGTATTTTCCCCAATATGATTTCTTTATCTTTTGCGCCTTCATAGCTTTCTGCTCTTCTTTGGTAGCAGGACGCTGTTTCATAATCCAAGGACCTTCTGTATAACGACGAACTGTGGTGTCGCACTTCACCTCAGAAGCCAAGGAAATCATATCCTCATTCAGTTTCACTGAGTAGAGACGCGGATTACCCCAATAGAGATAAGCCTGACCATCGGCATCGATCATGACCGTTGGATCGATATGGTCCCAAGAACCATTCTCAAAAAGAGGCTTACCCAGCGGATCCTTGTAAGGACCTTCAATCCTGTCAGCAACAGCAACTCCGATGGCCATACCTCGTGAAATGCTAGAATGAACAGGTACATAAAGATAGAATTTACCATTACGCTCTATACACTGAGGCGCCCAGGCACGGTCGTCAGCCCATGAGAGGTCGCTCTGTGCCAGAGGACATCCATGATCAGTCCAATTGACCATATCTGCACTTGAGAATAATCGCCATTCGTTCATCCAGAAGAAGTCGGCACCTTCTTCATCATGTCCCGTAAACACATACACGCGGTCTCCATACACCATCGGTGCTGGGTCAGTAGAAAAACAGGTGTGTATTACTGGGTTTTGTGCGTTCGCACTTAAAGTAGTAATAGCAACAATAGTAGCTAGAATTGTTTTTTTCATCTTTTATCTTTATTGAATAGTTTATTTGATTTCAATCTTTACTGTCTGCAAAGCCTCGGCTGCAGAACTATTTCCGTACAGCACTTCGTAAGTCCCAGACTTCGTTTTAACCGTATTAGTTTCCTCGTCGAACCATTCGAATGACTTACGGTTCAGGGTTATCTCTGCAGTATTGGTGCGGCCAGCCATTACACCGACTCTGGTAAATCCACGCAACTGCATAATCGGTCCGTTAGGATCTTGAGGATTGCGCACATACACCTGAACGATTTCCGTTCCGTCTCTCTTACCTGTATTGGTAACAGGCACCTGCATCGTAATGGTCAGATTCCGAGAACTGAGCGTAGTATCCGACAGTTTGGCCTTTCCTATCTGAAAGGTTGTATAGCTCAATCCGTATCCAAACGGATAAAGTGGCTTGTCGTTCTTCATGTAACGATAGGTACGTCCTTTCATGCTATAATCTTCGAAGTCACCTAACTGACTTGAACTCTTATAGAATGTCACAGGGAGTTTACCGCTTGGATTGTATTTGCCATACAGCACATCAGCGACAGCGATACCACCTTGCATGCCTGGATACCATGCCTGTAGAATGGCGTCACATGTATGCGTCTCTGGTTCTAAAGCAATCGCCGAACCTGAACAATTGATATAAATAACAGTCTTTCCCGCATCCTTCAATGCTTTCAGGAAATTACGCTGTACCGCTGGCAGTTCAATATGTGTACGGTCACCACCTTTGAAACCATCAATCTCAATAGGCATCTCTTCGCCTTCAAGACTTGGAGCGATACCACCAACGAAGACCACCTTATTGTATCCTGACAGCTGACGAATGATATCGTCATAATCGATGATAGACTCAATACCAATATTTACCTTCATGCTGGCATTATAGGTAGGGATATGCGAGAATCGAATCTCGATGTTGTACTCTTTACCAGCCTCTACTTGAATTGGAGTACGTGTGGGAGTTGTACGCCAAGTGCTGTAATGCACTTTACGTTCTCCATTAATGAATACATCAAAATTACTAACCGATTCGACGTTGACAACGACTTCACCAGACTTTTTAGGTTTGAGAACGGTCTGATACAGGGCACTAAATTCCGTTAAGTTCACACCTGGAGCAAACTGGTAATTGCCCGCAGTCGTTTTAGCAAACGGAGCAGTATAGTACTGTGTAGTTACCGGCTTGCCTTCACGACGCGTATTATTCCAGAAAGTACCCTTAATGCCTTTCTTTCCTTCGAAACTCAATTGGTCAAAGATATCTGTCACGATACGGTTATCGGTTAAATCACAACCAGGGAGATATTTCACACTCTTGTTTACTAGACGAATACCATCAAGAATGGTAACTGTACGTGTAGGAGTACCATTGTAGTTGCCCCACATCATTGGACGATTGTCAGCATTTGGACCAATCACGGCTATCTTATCGTTCTTGTTAAGAGGTAAAACGTTATCATTCTTCAAAAGGGTCATTGTCTGGCGAGCCATATCAAGCGAAAGGCCTACATGTTCCTTACATTCCAATACACTCTCAGGAATTGCAGACCATTCCACTTGTGAAGGATCGTCCATCTCGCCTAAGTCGAAACGACCTTCGAGCAAGCGGATGACATGTTTATCAACTTCAGACTCCTTGATGAAACCGCGACGAACAGCATCCGGTATACTTTTATAAGCATAATCATATCCACACTCTACATCTGTACCTGCGATTGCAGCTCGTGCAGCGGAATGGGTAGCATCACTGGATGTATGATGTGTCTGATGGATGTCAGATACAGCACTACAGTCAGAGACGACAAGATACTGGAATCCCCACTCGTCACGCAAAATATCCTGAAGCAATCGTCCGCTACTGCAACAAGGTTCATCATCCAATCGCTGATAGGCACACATCACCTCACGCACTTTAGCATCTTCAACCAACGTCTTAAAAGCTGGCAGATAGGTCTCCCATAAATCTCGAGCGCTGACATCAACCAAGTTGGCTGTGTGACGGCTCCATTCTGGACCACTATGGACAGCATAGTGCTTGGCACATGCCCATGTCTTGCGATATTTACTCTCTTCTGGTCCTTGCAAACCACGAACCACAGCAGAACCTAACACGCCTGTGAGGTATGGGTCTTCTCCATAGGTCTCCTGACCTCTACCCCATCGTGGGTCACGGAAGATATTCACGTTAGGAGTCCAAAAAGAAAGGCTGTGGAAACGCGTCACATCCTGTCCGCTTTTCATCAGTTTATTCCAATGGGCACGAGCTTCCGTACTAGTTGCATCAAACACCTTATATATCATATCTGCGTTGAACGATGCTGCCATACCTATAGGCTCTGGAAAGTTTGTCACATTGCCCATGTTTGCGACTCCATGCAGAGCTTCACTCCACCACTGGAATCGTTTGATACCCAAACGGGGAATTGCAGGAGAGTCATCCAACATCAGCTTCGCCTTCTCTTCCAAGGTCAGACGACTACACAAATCCACCGCCCTCACATGTGCTGAGAGCGATGGATTTTGATAAGGGAACTGCTGAGCATCTATCTGCATGGATCCAGCAGCTAGCATTATAATAGAAAATAGGGTTTTATTTTTCATCATTTTTCTTTATTACGTTCTAGTCAAATTTAATCCAGTCAATCTCCATTTGGGAATCTGCGATTAACTTCAAGTCATAGACCCCCTTCTTGACAGATTTAACAGCCACCTTTACTTCCTGCCACTGTCCGTTGGTACTTGGCAATTTCACTTGCATCTTATTGTTAGAGAGAATTAAGGTTGCAGTACCTGCTTTAGAAGTCTTGAGACGAACCGTCATATTCTTCGAAGCTTTCTGAAGCTCTATCTTATTATACTGTACCCATCCACCAGCATTTGGGAAGATGGTTTTCCAACCTTGGAAGTAGTTGAGTGTATCGTGATATTCAATACTTGCACCACCACCGATTGCGCTATAACGGTCAATCTGAAGAGGCTTATGCGCATTCGAGAGGCCCACACCTCGCAGGGTAGGCTTTACTTCCTGAATAGTTCCGTCAGGATTGAAGAACAATGAATCTACGCATACAGAACGGCGCTTGTCATCCTTTGGAGAATAATCGTTATGATGGTAGAAAAGATACCACTGTCCTTTGTAGTTGATGATACTGTGATGGTTGGTCCAGCAACCGTTTTCATGTTCAGCCATAATCAGTCCTTTGTATTCGTATGGACCCATTGGATTCTTACTCATCGCATATGCAAGAACTTCTGTGTTTTGTCTCACATAAGGATATGTAAGGTAATAGTTACCATTGTACTCAAATGCAAACGGACCTTCAGCCTGACGGCTTGGCAAACCCTGAAGGCAATTAACACCGACAGATTCAATCTCACGGTTGCCCCATCTCATGGTCTCCTTTGGATTGTCATCAGCCAATTCCTTCATATTGTCTTTGAGTTTGGCACAACGTCCTGCACCCCAGAATATATAAGCATTGCCATCTGATGCCTGAAGCACACATGGGTCGATACCTCCAATACCCTTAATAGGCTCAGCCTCTGGCGTATATGGTCCCTCTGGACGATCTGCGACAGCAACACCTACAGCAAATCCGCCCATACCTGTACCCGGAGCAGATGGAAAATAGAAATAGTACTTCCCGTTCTTCTCCACACAGTCTGGTGCCCACATAGAATATGAGTTAGGGCGTACCCAAGGCACTTTGTTCTGGGTAACAATCATACCATGATCAGTCCAGTCCATCAGGTCATCGGACGAGAACACATGATAGTCTTCCATGCAGAACCAGTCCTGACGTTGTCCTTCAGGAGGGAAGATGTCGTGTGAAGGGAAGAGATAGACCTTTCCATTAAAGACTCTTGCTGTTGGATCTGCGCTATAAATTCCTCGGATAATTGGGTTTTGCGCATTCATCTGAACGCACGCAGCTGTCATCAAAGATACTGCAGCTAAGACTTTTTTAATTTTCATAAGATTGTTTTAGGTTTGATTTATTTCATAATTTATTGTATCTTCCAATAA
Organism: uncultured Bacteroidales bacterium; assembly: GCA_902797255.1. Classification (GTDB taxonomy): domain Bacteria; phylum Bacteroidota; class Bacteroidia; order Bacteroidales; family Bacteroidaceae; genus Colivivens. Next base: position 5,066 of record CADBSN010000043.1, read on the forward strand.
TCAAAGTTCATCAACTCCTTGTCCTTCGTTCCTTTGAACACAAGATACAAATCGTGTACGCCTTTAGGATTAGAGATGGAACCCACGAAATCCTTGAATGCAGTTTCGCTTCCAGTTGATTTCACACTGACAGAACCGATTTTCTTCCCATTCACTGCATCAATATGCAGTTCAATAACACCACCTACAGTAGCTGCACAGTTGGCAATAAACTTAGAGAGTTTCTGAGTACCGAAATCCACACCCTTAATTAAAATATATTCGCCATTATTCACGTTCGTCACGTAAATCTGCCCTGTGGAAGTCTTGATGGTCTTCAGTCCGAATCCCCATGCCATCGTCTCAGCCTCAACACGTGCTTTGTATGGGTCGAACGTACCCACCTGCTCCAATTTGACATCTTTGAAATACGGCGACTCCTGAATGGTGCCGTCTGGATTGTAAGTCATTGGGAATGCACCTACGCTACGGCGCTCCTTATGTTCCTTGATAGTGATATTCTTCAAGTCATAGTTCAATCCAAATCCGTAGCTTTTTCCTTTGAAGTCGATGATGCCTGGGTGGTTACCACGTGTACGGTCAGTTGGCGCCATGATGTAACCAGCAAACTTCCAAGGTCCGAGTGGGTTTTCGCTCATCGCATAGCCCAGTCCTTCTGGACAACATGTAGCAGCAAAAGCAAGATAGTATTTACCATTACGTTTGTAGAACCAAGGTCCTTCCTGATAATGTTCAGGTACGTCATGCAGACGCATTGCATCGCTCTTCAACGAAATCATATCCTCATTCAGCAAGGCACAATACAAGTGGGGATTGCCCCAGTACATGTAAGCCTGACCATCGTCATCAATCCATACGGAAGGATCGATATCCTCCCAATGTTCTTTCTGCCAAACAAGTGGTTTACCGAGAGGGTCTTTGAAAGGCCCGTATGGAGAGTCTGCTACTAATACACCAATACCATGTCCATGAATAGGACAATACATATACCATTTGCCGTTACGTTCAATAACCTGTTCTGCCCACGCTCCGTTCTTACCATCATACCACTTGAAGTCATCAAGCGAAGCTACAGCACCATGCTCTGTCCAGTTCACCATATCGGTAGAGGTATAGAGCAACCAGTCGAACATTTTGAAACCTTCGGCGTCATCTTCATCATGGGTTGTATAGAGATAAACGGTATCTCCATGCACGTATGGTGCTGGATCTGCCGTATACTTCGTTGAAATAATAGGATCCTGTGCATGCAAAGTCACGAATCCTGCAAATAAAAGTGTAGTTAAGGATGCTATCCGATTCATTTTTTGTAATGATTAATTTTGGTTAATACTTATTTTACGATTCATTTTTTGGTTAATACAATCTGTATTGGAAGCAGAAAATCTTCTCCCATCTCTTTTGCCTGCAAATTTACAAATTATTTGCAAAATATCGAATACCATTTATCATTTATTTGCAATTCTAAGGCTTTTTTCCAAACAGCAAACTTAATTTCGCATGATTCTCGGACATAGTAATAGGGGTATTTCGTTTAATTGCGAAAACATTTTGAATTTCAAAAGAATTTGCATCTCTGTTTTGCTATTTTGTTAATTTTTCGCTTTTTGACGGGAAAAAACAAAAAAAAGGCAAATATTTTAAACTTTTTTACATTTCTTTATATAATAATCGTTTGCTTTTATTACCTTTGCAACTGAATATGATTTGTACAATAACATAAAACCTCATTAATTATGAAAAAAATCCTATCAATCTTTTCTGTCGTTGCATTATTTATTTTCGCATCGTGCACCGACAATGACTACGACCTGTCGGATGTTGACACGACGGCACGTTTTAATGTAAAAGACCTTGTTGTACCAGTCAATCTCGACGACATCACCCTTGATTACGTACTCGACCTTAGCGAAGATTCCAAAGTCAAGAAGAATGGCAATGAATATGCCGTGATTGAAGAAGGGACCTTCAGTTCGAACGCTATTACAGTCAATTCATTTACGACTGCTGGCAGTACTACACATGCATCGCAGGAGATTCCAATCAATTTGGGAACACCTGCACCTACAAGAGCAAAAAGGATCAGACCTGATGCAGGAATTTATTTAGGATCTGCTACCATTCCTACAAAAACGACAGCCATTAACGCCTCTGCCCACAACGTAGATCCTTCTATCGTGTCAATTGACTCGATCGGAGTAGAACTTCAAATCAAGTTGGCCATTCAATTCACAGGGTTGACAAATGTCATCAAGCAGATTGACATCGAGGATCTGACAATTCAGTTTATCAAAGGCCTGACACTTACCATCGACAAAGGTGAGTACAATCCAGAAACGGGTATCATCGCCATCGGCGATGCTCAAACCACAATGAATCACAATTACGACATGACCATTGATATCACAGCTATCGATGCTGCAAAGGCTGGTATCCAATTCGCTAATGGAAACTTTGACTTCAGCACGACAGCAAACGTAGCAAGCGGTAGGTTGGCCCTCTATCTTGATCAGGTCAAGTCTGGACTGACTATTGCAGACATTCCTACCGTTGCAGGATATGACCTCAGCGCCACCATCGGAACAGGTAAGATTACATCCTTCTCTGGTGACATCCGTTACGACATAACAGGTATCAACATCAATCCTATCGACTTGACAAACATCCCAGAGATGCTCACTCAAGACGGTACAAACATCGAGCTTGCCAATCCTCAGATTTATCTCTCATTGAACAACCCACTAATTCAATCAGGATATAATCTTTATGCACAGACAGGACTGAAACTTACAGGTAATGCCCCATATTCTACATCTGCCAATGCTATTAAGCTCGACAAGGCAGACAACATGTTTGTACTTTCGCCTCAAGCTCCAGCTACCAACTATCAAGGATATGAGAATGCTAAGCATGTATTGTTTGCAGATTTAGGCAAAGTCGTGAGCGGATCATCTGTTCCACAGAGCGTAAGCATCGACGTGCTTTCGCCACAGATTCCTACCCAAACGATTAACAAATTCCAGTTAGGAACCACCTTACCAGCAGTAAATGGCAAATGGCTGTTCTATGCGCCACTCGACCTGACCGACAATTCGTTTATCAAATACACGAAATCATGGGATGACTGGCAGGATGACGACCTCGATGGTCTGACTGTTCAACAAGCAGCCATTACGTGTGTTATGTCAAGTGACGTGCCACTGGCCCTTGATGTTACCTTTAAACTTCTTGGTAAGAAAGGTACCCTCACCGGTAGCACAAAGCTTGCTGCAAACGCAAAGAATGTAGACATCAACATTCCTCTTTCAGGTACCGATGTAAGCCAGATATACGGTATGACTATCGATGCAAAGATTAACGGTAGCAACAAACCTCTTGCACCTAATCAGAAAATTGTAGTAAAGAACCTTAAAGCAAAGGTTACCGGATATTACGATAAAGAACTTTAATTTGTTTCAACCATTCAAACCATAGATATTATGAATAAGGTAAAATCAATTATAGCTGCCATTGCACTCATGACCGTTGCAATGCCTATCGCAGCACAACATACAGCATCGGGATACTTCACTGACGGTTACCTGTATCGTCACGAGATGAACCCTGCTATCGCGAATGAGCAAAGTTATGTCGCAATGCCCGGTATCAGCAATCTTAACGTAGCAATGCGAAGCAACATAGGAGTGAAAGATGTATTGTTCAACCGTAACGGCAAAACCACCACATTTCTGAACCCTAATGTTTCAGCCAGCGAGTTCCTGTCGAGCATCAACGACAACAACAAAGTGAACGCAGACATTAAAGTAACATTGTTGGGCGCAGGTTTCAAGGGATTCAACGGCTATAACCACATCAGCATCAACGCACGTGCAAATGTTGGGGTTAACATACCAGGTTCTCTGCTTAGACTTGCTAAGGAAGGTGTAGAAAATAAAACATACGACATCTCAGACTTCAGAGCACATGCTGATGCCTATACAGAAATCGCCTTAGGTCACTCTCATAAGCTCAACGACCAATGGTCTGTGGGTGCCACATTGAAAGTTTTGCTTGGTGGAGCTAACGTTGACGCAGAATTCAACAAGGCAGAACTATCTTTGGAAGACAATGCATGGAACGCTATTACCAACGGAGAAATACAAGCCAGTGTTAAGGGGCTGACTTACAAGCAGGAGACCAAAATGCGTGGTGCTGATGAAAATCACCCACACACATATGTCAATGATGTGGATGTGAAGAATACTGGTCTGAACGGATTTGGTCTTGGACTCGACCTCGGAGCCGTATTCACGCTCAACGAATACTGGAAGTTCTCAGCTGCATTACTCGACCTCGGTTTCATCTCTTGGAACAACAACATGGTTGCATCGACTAATGGAGATCGCACTTTCACTACTGACACATACCTGTTCAACGTAGACAAGGATGCCAACAATAAGTTCAGCCGTGAAATGGACAATTTGAAGGAAGGAGTATCAGCCCTCTATGAATTGCAGGATATGGGTGACAAAGGCAGTCGTAGCACAGGATTGGCATCAACACTGAACATAGGTGCAGAATTCACGCTCCCTGCTTACGACAAGTTGACATTTGGTTTGCTCAACACCACACGCATGAACAGCAAATACTCATGGACCGACTTCCGTCTGTCTGCCAACTGGCGTACAAGCAAAATATTCAGCATGGGAACCAACTTTGCTGTTGGTACCTATGGAGCTAGCTTCGGATGGATACTTAACCTACACCCAAATGGTTTCAATTGCTTCCTAGCGATGGACCATACCCTCGGCAAACTGGCTAAGCAAGGCGTACCACTCTCAGGTAATGCTCATGTTAACTTTGGTATGAACTTCCCATTCTAACGTATAATACTCTTCAAATAAAGAGATGACATACGATTTTGACAGAATCGTAAATCGTGCAGGTTCAGGTGACATCAAACACATGGACCTGCATCGTGATTTTGGGAGGACCGACCTCATCCCAATGTGGATTGCCGATATGGAATGGGAAACACCCCATTTCATTACTGATGCCTTGAAGAAACGGATGGAGCACTCGCTGTTCGGTTATACAAAAACTCCGTCCAACTATTGGAAGGTCATCAGTAAATGGATTTACAGTCATCATCAATGGGATGTACGTGAAGAATGGATCTGCTATATCCCTGGCATCGTCAAAGGAATCTGCATGGCAATCTATGCGCTAACGCAGGAGCAAGAGAAAATCATTGTGCAACCTCCTATCTACCACCCGTTCTACCTCACCCCAAAAGGATGCGGTAGAACCGTCGTGTGGAATCCGCTCAAAGAAAATACAGATTCGAATGGGCAACTGGTTGGTTATGATATGGACTTCGATAACCTTGAACAGGTATGCGACAAGGATTGTCGCCTCCTTATCTTAGCTAACCCACATAATCCAATAGGTATCACTTGGCCAAGAGAGACCCTTCAACGACTGGCTCACTTTGCAGCCACCAATAACCTTATTATTATAAGTGATGAGATTCATTGTGACATGGCGCTGTTCGGACATAAACATATTCCGTTTGCATCAGTCAGCAAGGAAGCAACAAGTTGCTCTATCACCTTCTCTGCCCCATCGAAGACCTTCAACATAGCAGGTATCGTCAGTTCATGGGCAGTAGTACCCAATGATAAACTTCGAAAAAAATTCTACGGATGGATGGCGGCAGGTGAACTCAACGAGGAGCACCTCTTTGCACCGATTGCCACAATGGCAGCATTTGAACATGGAGAACAATGGCGCAGAGAGATGTTGGAATACTTGGAAGGAAATATCAACTACCTAATAGATTATTGCAAGCTTTATATTCCGCAAATCAACCCACTACGTCCGCAAGCAAGCTATCTTGTATGGATCGACTGCCGAGCACTAGGGCTCACCCATCCTCAACTGCTCGACCTATTCATCAATAAAGCACGACTTGCACTCAACGATGGAGAGATGTTCGGAACAGAAGGTCATGGTTGTATGCGCATGAATGTTGCCTGCCCTCGAAGCATGCTTGCCAAAGCACTTGAACAGCTACGTAATGCGGTTCAAGGAATATAAAAGGTAGTTAATCTATGTTTCTTAATTTGCTAAGTCAGAGATAAACTTGATGCGGACAAGTCGGATTTCTTCTTCAGAGATGTCATCATCAAGGAATTTGAAAGCCCGCTCAAGATCATCGGTCTCACTCTCACGGAAGTACTCATAGATTTCATCAACCTTGTCGTCGTCAATTTCTTCTTCGATGAAATAATCAATATTGATTTTGGTACCACTATAGACGATAGACTCTAGCTCATCGAGGAACTCATCAAAGTCGAGCCCCTTGGCCAATGCGATATCATCAAGTGCAACCTGACGGTCGATGCTCTGGATGATACTAATCTTTTGAAGAGACTTATTAGCGACAGTACGCACACGCATATCAACAGGACGTTCAATCTCATTCTCGTCACAATGACGCTTGATGAGTTCTACGAATTCCTTTCCATAACGTTTTGCCTTGCCCGCTCCTACCCCAGGAATAGTTTGAAGTTCCTCTAGCGTAACAGGATAGAATGTGGTCATTGCATCAATCGATGGGTCTTGGAAGATAATATATGGTGGAACATCGTATTTCTTAGCAAGTTTCTTACGAAGTTCAATCAGCATCTTATGAAGCACTTCATCAAGAGCTGATGACTGTGCAGATTCGTCATCGACAGAATCTTCATCAAATGCGTTGTTTTCTACAATCATAAACGAAGTTGGTTTTTTGATAAACCGCTTACCAGACTTAGTAAGCTTAAGGATGCCGTAGTTGTCGACGTCCTTCGATATATAGCCGTCAATCATTGCCTGATTGAGGACGGCACTCCAATATTCAGGTTCTTTGTCAGCGCCTTCACCGAAGACCTCAAGACGGTCGTGTTTATGAGCAAGAATCAATTCAACATCTTCCTTACCACACAGCACATTGATGATATAATCAATCTTGAAGTTCTCCTTGACTGCTTGGATAGTCTTGAGAGCCAAAACAAGGTCATCCTTTGCTTCCACACGTGTCTTTGGGTGCTTGCAATTATCGCAGTTCTCACAATTGTCTTGATGATAATCTTCACCGAAGTAATGCAGCAAAAGTTTGCGTCGACACACGGACGATTCACAATAGTTGGCAGTCTCCTGCAACAGTTGACGACCTATGTCTTGTTCTGCTACCGGCTTGCCTTCCATGAACTTCTCAAGCTTATGTAAATCCTTGTGGGAGTAGAAAGCGATGCATCGTCCCTCACCTCCATCACGTCCTGCACGTCCTGTCTCCTGATAGTAACCTTCAAGGCTTTTCGGAATATCATAGTGAATAACAAAACGCACATCGGGTTTATCAATACCCATACCGAAGGCAATAGTAGCCACGATGACATCTATACGCTCCATCAAGAAATCGTCCTGTGTAGCACTACGCAGCACAGAATCCATTCCAGCATGATAAGCTGCAGCCTTGATGTCGTTGGTCTTGAGCACCTCAGCCAGCTCCTCAACCTTCTTTCGACTGAGGCAATAGATAATGCCGCTCTTGTTCGGATTAGTCTTAATATATTTGATGATGTCCTTGTCAACATCCTTCGTTTTCTGACGCACTTCATAGTAAAGGTTCGGGCGATTGAACGATGACTTGAACTCTGTCGCGTCCATGATGCATAGATTTTTCTTAATATCTATGCGTACCTTATCGGTGGCTGTAGCTGTGAGGGCTATGATCGGAGCATCACCTATCTCGTTGATGATAGGACGAATACGACGATATTCTGGACGGAAATCGTGCCCCCATTCAGATATACAATGCGCCTCATCAATGGCATAGAACGAGATGTTGACTCCACGTAGGAATTCCACATACTCGGTCTTAGTGAGCGATTCGGGAGCCACATAGAGTAACTTGGTTCGACCTGCTTTGATATCCTCCTTCACTTGAGTAATACTTGCCTTGTTGAGTGACGAATTGATGAAATGTGCCACGTTGTCATCATCGCTGATATGCTTGATGGCATCTACTTGGTTTTTCATCAACGCAATAAGAGGTGAAATAACAATGGCAGTACCTTCCATCAGCAAGGCAGGCAACTGATAACAAAGTGACTTACCTCCTCCGGTTGGCATTAAGACAAACGTGTCTTTCTTGTCAAGCAGATTACGTATGATTGCCTCTTGATCGCCCTTGAAGGTATCAAACCCGAAATAATACTTCAAATACTCAAGCAATGTCATTTGCGTCTTCATGAAATTCCAAATTAATGGTTATAAACTTATTCACTTCGTGCAGTATGCTGCGCCTCAAAAATACTCAAGCAAGCTTGGCATTGTATGCGGCTTCATCGCATTATGCTCCACTATTCATAATCTTGCCACCTGCCTTCTCGAGCTGTTTCTTTGCATAATCGAGATCGATGGTCAGGTGAGCAACAGGGGCAGATGGTGACTCGTACATCTTCTCCATCATAATAGCTTCAACAATGGAACGGAGTCCACGTGCACCCAAACGGTACTCAATGGACTTGTCAACGATGTAGTCGAGCACTTCTGGTGCGAATTCCAACTGAACGCCATCAAGTTCAAACAGTCGTATATACTGCTTGATGATGGAATTCTTCGGCTCTGTCAATATGTTTCGCAAAGCCTCACGATTGAGAGGCTCCAAATGAGTCAAGACTGGCAGACGTCCGATAATCTCAGGTATAAGTCCAAACGACTTGAGATCCATCGGAGCAATATACTGCATCATATTGTTTTTATCTATCTTTGCCGTATGCTCTATTGCTCCATAACCCACTACATGGGTATTCAGGCGTTGAGCGATACGTTTTTCGATACCATCAAACGCACCTCCACAGATGAAGAGGATGTTACGCGTATCTACTTCAATGAATTTTTGCTCTGGATGTTTGCGACCTCCATAAGGGGGTACGTTAACTTTGGAACCTTCGAGCAGTTTCAGCAGACCTTGTTGCACACCCTCGCCACTCACATCACGCGTGATAGACGGATTATCGCTCTTGCGTGCAATCTTATCAATTTCGTCAATAAAGACGATGCCGCGCTCTGCCTCCTTTGCATTGTAGTCACATTCTTGCAAGAGACGTGAAAGGATACTCTCAACATCCTCACCCACATAACCTGCCTCTGTGAGAACTGTAGCATCGACAATGGTGAAGGGAACAACCAACATCTTTGCAATGGTTCGTGCCAACAGGGTTTTGCCTGTTCCCGTGCTACCCACCATAATGATGTTGGACTTCTCAATCTCCACATCGTTCTCTTGACCATTCGACTCGTACTGTAGCCGCTTGTAATGATTATAGACGGCTACCGACATCGCCATCTTTGCATCATCCTGTCCAATGACATACTGGTCGAGATACGCTTTGATCTCCCTTGGCTTCGGAAGGTCAGTCACCGAAAATTGATTCTGTGACTTTTCGTTCTCAATAACCATTTTATGTGCATTACGAACGCATTCATCACAAATACAACCATCAACTCCGGTAAGCAGCATTGCTACTTCAGAGTTACTGCGTCCGCAGAATGAGCATCTCTTGTATTTATTCATGCCTTTTACTTAATTCTTACGAATGAGTACCTGATCAATCATACCATAATCTTTCGCCTCCTCTGCAGTCATCCAGTAATCACGGTCTGAATCTGCCCACACCTTATCATATGGCTGGTGCGAGTGCTCAGCAATGATGGTATACAGTTCCTTCTTGAGTTTTTGAATCTCACGAGCTGTAATCTCGATATCGCTTGCCTGTCCCTGTGCACCACCCATTGGCTGGTGAATCATGATGCGACTATGAGGCAACGCACTTCGTTTCCCTTCCTTACCTGCTACCAGCAATACAGCAGCCATCGAGGCAGCCATTCCTGTACAAATCGTCTGAACGTCACTGCTGATGAACTGCATTGTGTCGTAAATGCCCAAACCAGCATAGACACTTCCTCCTGGAGAATTGAGATACACGCTGATGTCCTTACCAGAGTCGACTGAGTCAAGATAAAGCATCTGTGCCTGTAACACGTTTGCGGTGTAGTCATTAATCTCTGTACCCAAGAAAATGATACGGTCCATCATCAAACGTGAAAACACGTCAAGCTGGGTAACATTCAACTGGCGTTCTTCCAATATATAAGGGTTCAGGTAACCTGCCTGTGCTTTCATCACATCGTCAAGTACCATACTATTAATTCCACAATGCTTAGTTGCATACTTGATAAAATCGTCTTTCATATCTGTCTTTTGTTTTTATTTATTAGTTCTTTTCTCATAATTACTGTAAAATTTTGCCGGTACAGCCTCTTTGCGGATGACGTCTGCCAGTTCTTGCTGGGAAATCTTTACCGGCTCTACCATAAACTCTCCAAGATTAAATGCCTTGAGTAGTTTCTTGTTATATAATGGGTCATATTGCGGTAGTGCAAAAGCCTTATGGTCCTGACCATCCTTATCAAAATACCCAATATACAATCTGGTGTATGTTCCATCTTCCCGACGTGTCGAGAATAGAATCCAGCGACCGTTACTGCTCCACACGTGATAGCTCTCAGCCCTGTTCATGGCACTCATCTTGCTAAGCGGACGTAGCGAGTCGGTTTGTAAATCCTTCACATAAAGGTCGCTTTCAAGGTGGTGCAATTGGAAGTTTCCGAAGTCACCTACCGATACCAGCAAATAACGCCCATCAGGACTCACGCGTGCATGAGTGGCACTCTTGCCCAATTCCTTTGCTTTGAACACGGTGTCTGGTTCACCAAACTGACGAGTCTTCGCATCGTATGCCTGACGGATGATGTCGTACCGGATATTATCATAATGATTTGCCAGTTCATAATGGGTATCTTTGCCCTCCAATTCAAAATAGCATGAACTGTAGTAAAGATACTTGCCGTCAGGCGACCATGAAGGATAGGTCTCAAAGCTGTTAAAACTGTTTTGTACAATTTGTATCTCGTTGGTATCAATATGATAGATAACCAAATCACTGAGTGTATCCAGTACTTCAATCTTATGATTAGCCTCATTGATGAGGAAGGTCTGTACCGTGTGGCTAAGTGAATAAGCGATGATTGGTTCTGTTGGATGGAACGATGTGTACACTCCAGCCCCAATGGTAGAATCGGTCTTGAGGCTGTACTTCTCTGCCTTCCCATCTCTCACGATGATTGTACCTCCAAGGTAATAGCGCACATGGAACTGGAAGTTATCAGTATGATAGTTCTGATAATTATGACAGTTCACACATTGATATTCCGAAGAAGGGTCAATACCACCTAAGTATTTATTACTGATAATGACCGACTCATCAAAATTCGTGAGATTACGCTGGCAGATGGACAGTTCGTTGTAGTTCTTGTAGCTTGCCTCTATATATCTGTAAGAGATATACTCGTCAATCGGCTCTTCTGCCACATGCAGTTTAAATGGCTTGAAGCGTAGCCATTGGTCTTTCATACGTGCATAAACCGTAACCGTCAATTCTCCACCTTTGTTTGCCTCAAGCATTGCGTGCCAATCATCCTCGTCGAACTGTGCATCCACACCTCCTGCAATCAACTGACCGCCATTCTTATCCTCTACGACGGAGACGAAATCCGTTCCTAACGAATCGCAAATATGGTAGTTTAGCGGAGCTATGTTATATGGAATAAAGACATCAGTATAGTCAGGAAATACCGTAACGTCTTTCCCGTTATCTACCGCATTCTCCGGAACACTCGGAGTGCATGATGCCACCACAAGGCTCAGCATCACGCATAAGGTTGATAATATGATGTTTTTTATATCCATAATCATTCTCATTATTCTGTTGGTTTCATCAGTCGTACACAATCATACTATGTGACTCGTTCAGGTAATAATTCCAATAAGTACCAGGACAGAGTGTTGCCAACGTAGTCATGTCTGCCTGATTGGGCTGCGACAGCAGGCGTGCAAACAAATCCTGATTGCGCAGGAACTGCTGACACACAGACCCGTCCTTGCCCACCATCAACTGTATCTGCTGGAATAGGTTCTGATTCTGGCGTTTGTAGGCAAACAGGAGTGCGGCCTCCTGCACATGACGTGGCAACGCATGATCGCTATGCGCCCTATATGTGGCCAGACACAACTGCCAGAACACATCCTCATTACCCATCACCATCGCAGCTGCCAGACTTTGTTCTGCTCGCTTCTCTGTGTTCACATACAGGTTAGTGAAATGCTTCATCAACATATACTCACAGAACTCCGTATTGTCGATAGCACCTTGGGGAACAACACATATCTGATTATGTAACAACCACACAGAGTCTTTGTGTAAGACAGACACATCCAGCAAGCGACGCGTTTGATTCGCCCAATCTTTATAGAACAAAGTACTCTCCAGTTTCGAGAGATACTTATCGGCAAGTTCCGGTTCGTGATTATACACCACATCATGAGCCATGATCTGCAAGTCTGTGTATGATGGTTTGTTTTTGACCATCCGCTCAACAGCCCATCGATAGGAGAAGTTCCAGAAGGTATATTGTTGATAAACCCTTGCTCCTACGATATGGGTGTTCATACGCTCATTCTGTGAATGAATTGTATCTGACAACCAAGTGTATTGGAACATCTTGTCGAGCAATTGCCCACGTTTCCATAATTCGATGTTTCGATAGAGGATAAGCGAACGAATCGGCTTTTCCTGTTGTACACAGAGTTCGAGCACTTTTTCATCCTCCCCTACTCCATAAGCATGCTCCACAGCAAGGAGTGTACTGAAGTTGGAATCGTTGAATCTATGTATTGGAACAATAATCACAGCTGCCAAAGCCACTATCCCAGATATAATTGTGGCTACACGAGGACTTAACTTGTTAAGCAAATCTTTTATAACTGGAAGGAAGAACAGGAAAGCACCGATAATATAGATTGGCATCCATGTTCCTCTTGTCCTGAAGTAATCCATGTATGGCAAGCCTGCCATCACTGTGAAGTGGTCGTTGAAACTAGGAAAGAGACGCCTTACCTCAATCACCATTACCATCACAAACAAAAACAGCATAATTCCTGCATACAAGCGGCGAAGCATAAACTCCCCTTCCCCTTCCATCAACATGGGGTACGCAGGGCCTATCACTGCTGCAAGAAACGCATATACTCCCAATACTGGATAGAGGAGCGCAAAGGCAATTAACGCACAACCACACCGTAGCCATATTTTCTTCAGGAGATTGAGTAGACCTATTAAAAGCATGGAGCACATAAGTCCGACGATGGGCGAGAAGAGATTCCCATAATGGCGTGACGAGAAGATGCCGTAATCCCAACCCATCACAAACATCACCACCAACACAGAAGGTACCAATGCCAAAGGACTGAGGTGTGAAGGCAGGCGGAATGCCCAACTTACCAACCCAACCAGAAGTGTCAGTAAAGCCACAAACAACGTGATGCCCAGCAATGGATAGTAAGCAAATTGAGTGAGGAAACTGCCCACATAGGCTGCCAGCCAACCTGGCTGTTCACTTATCAAATCGAAATGCGTATGGTCATATACGAACAAATCCTGTGCCTGAGCCACGTAGAACAGGTCTTGAGCCGTTACTGCGAGGTAGGCAAAGGTGATGATAGCAAATGCTACAAGAGATATGAATGTAGTTTGTATCTTTTTCATATAGGGCCAAATTGCTTGTCAAAGTTATATAATTATTTTCAAGTATGCAAACAATATTGCAAAAAAATGTGTCATTCTACCAAATAAAATAAGAAAAGCGTCTTATCTTAACTGATAAAACGCTTATATTTTAAAGTTTAATGTTTAAAGTTTATAGTTTATAGTCAGTTTAAGAGTTCAAAGTTCAAAAGTTCAAGAAGTTCAAGAACTTTCTACTATAAACTACTGAGCGAAGCTCACAACTGACTTTAAACTATCAACTTTAAACTATCAACTCTTAATTGACTTATTCAAACAGTTTGTTGAATTCTTCAGGAGTAACGTCCTTTTCCTTCAGAGCGACCTTCTCTTTCAATGCAGTTCCGAGTTTCACCTCAATGCAACGATCAATAAGATTGTCAACAGTTTCACGCTTCTTCAACATCTCCTTCACTGAAGACTCAAGATACTCATCAGGAATGTTAAGCATTCCATACTGAGCAAACTGCATACGAGTTACCTCCTTTGCCATCTCACGGACATCGTTGTCATCAACTTTCACACCTGTCAACTCAACGAGCTGCTCCTTAATGAGATGCCAAGTCAGCTCTTCAATGCTCTTGTCGTAGTTCTCCTCAACCTTCTGAGTGTCACCATTAGCATTGGCAGCCATGATCTTCTTCAGCTTCTCATCTGGGAACTCCAACTTACCCACTTTCTTGGTGAGATAGTTACGGATATCCAACAGGAAGCGATAGTCTGCATCCTTCTTGAACTGGTTCTCGATAGCCTCGCGAATCTTTGCTGAGAACTCATCGGCTGTCTTGATACCTGCGCCTGGATAAACTTGTTCAAACAGGTTCTCATCCAATGGACCTGGCATGAAACGAGTGATCTCAGTAATCTGGAAGTTGAAATCACCATTGTGCTCAGCAACCTTCTCCTTGTCAACTTTGAGCAATGATGCCAGTTCGGTGTCATTTCCCTCGTATGCAACAGAAGGGTTGAACTTGATGATATCATTCACCTTTGCTTTTGCAAAGAGTTTCTGCTGCTTTGCATCCTTGAAGTACTTTGGCAGCATCACTACGTCTGCCTCGCTGATAGCGTCTTCCTTATCAAGCTCTGTGATGACACCCTTCAGCATATCATTGTCCTGATAGTCATCCACCTTCTGGTAGCTACCACCACGCTGACGATACATCTCTACCTGCTTCTCCACCATTTCGTCGCTAACCGTGACATTGTAGAAGTCCACCTTGTCCTTCTTAGTGAGCGAGATATTGATTTCTGGAGCGATTGCAAGGTCAAACTTAAATGTAAAAGTATTACCCTCAACCAACATGACCTCGTTGTTAGCCTCATTTGGGAGAGGTTCGCCAAGCATATTCACCTTATTCTCACGGATATAGTTGTAGAGACCATCCTGCAACAATTTGTTCACTTCTTCACCAAGGATTGAAGGACCGTACTGTTTCTTAATCAAACCCTCTGGAACCATACCAGGACGGAAACCTGGCATTTTCACCTTCTTACGGAAATCCTTGATTGCCTTTTTTACCTTTTCTTCGTAATCAGCAGGAGCAATTTCTGCTGTGATGACGGCATTTACCGCATCAATGTTTTCTAATGTAATATTCACTTTC
>CADBSN010000044.1 GCA_902797255.1 uncultured Bacteroidales bacterium
AAGGAACTCATCATCCTCGAAGACGAAGTACGCAAGCACTCCGATGAGGTCATCATCATGACCGATGACGGTTCGTATGGACAGAAGGGCGTTGTGACTGTAGGTATTGAGCAGGTGATTCAGCGCGAGAAGGTGGACAAGTGTTTCGCCATCGGACCTGCTATCATGATGAAGTTCTGCTGTTTGCTGACGAAGAAATATAACGTACCAACCGATGTTTCGCTCAACACCATCATGGTGGATGGAACAGGTATGTGTGGTGCATGTCGTATCACCGTAGGCGGTAAGACGAAGTTCGTGTGCGTCGACGGTCCTGAGTTCGACGGTCACGAGGTGGACTTCGACGAGATGTTCAAGCGTATGGGTGCCTTCAAGGCTGCCGAGTTGGAAGAGATGAAGAAGCTGGAGCAGAGCGTATCCGGTTCATCTATCCAAACTGACAATACGAGCAAAGCCAGCCAAACCGAGCCTACCTGTCCGGAGGACGGTACTGCCTCACTCGCTGAACTCACCGACCGCAATGCAGAATGGCGTAAGGAACTACAGGCTGCCATGAAGCCAAAAGACCGCACACAGATTGAGCGTTGCGTGATGGGTGAACTCGACCCAGTCTATCGTGCTACTACTCGCACGGAGGAGGTGAACACAGGTCTGACCAAGGAACAGGCATTGACTGAAGCTAAGCGTTGTCTTGACTGTCCGAAGCCATCATGTATGGAGGGCTGTCCTGTCAACATCAACATCCCATCGTTTGTGAAGAGCATCGAACGCGGACACTTCCTCGACGCAGCCAAGGTGCTGAAGTCAACCTCATCGCTGCCAGCTGTCTGCGGACGTGTATGTCCACAGGAGAAGCAGTGCGAAAGCAAGTGTATCCACGTGAAAATGGGTCACCCAGCTGTCGCAATCGGCAATCTGGAACGCTTCGCTGCCGACTATGAGCGCGAAAGCGGCAAGATGGCTCTGCCTGAGTGCAAGCCAGCCAACGGCATCAAGATTGCTGTGGTAGGTTCAGGTCCTGCAGGATTGAGTTTCGCAGGCGATATGGCAAAGAACGGATATGAGGTAACTGTGTTTGAGGCGCTGCATGAGATTGGCGGTGTGCTGAAGTATGGTATCCCTGAATTCCGTCTGCCAAATGCCATTGTCGATGTAGAAATCAACAACCTCGAGAAAATCGGTGTGAAGTTCGTTAAGGACTGCATCATCGGAAAGACCATCACCGTTGCAGAACTTGAAGCACAAGGTTTCAAGGGTATCTTCGTGGCATCAGGTGCAGGTCTGCCTAACTTCATGGGCATCCCTGGCGAGAACAGCACAGGCATCATGTCGTCAAACGAATATCTGACACGTGTGAACCTGATGGACGCATCAAATCCAGAGAGCGACACCCCAATCAACAAGGCAAAGAACGTGATGGTAGTCGGTGGTGGAAACACAGCTATGGACTCTTGCCGTACAGCCAAGCGACTGGGTGCAGAACGTGTATTCATCGCCTACCGTCGTAGTGAGGCAGAAATGCCTGCACGACTTGAAGAGGTGAAGCATGCCAAGGAAGAAGGTATTGAATTCATGACCCTTCACAACCCTATCGAATATATCGCTGACGAGAAAGGCAATGTATGTCAGGTACGTCTGCAGAAGATGGAACTGGGTGAACCTGATGCTTCAGGACGCCGTAGCCCTGTGCCAATCGAAGGCGCCATCGAAACCCTCGATATCGACATGGCTATCGTAGCAGTAGGAGTATCACCTAACCCACTCGTTCCAAAGTCAATCGAAGGCCTTGAGCTGGGACGCAAGAACACCATCGCCGTCAACGATGACATGCAGTCAAGCATACCAACCATCTTCGCTGGTGGTGACATTGTACGTGGTGGCGCAACAGTCATTCTCGCTATGGGTGACGGACGTCGTGCAGCCAAAGCAATGGATGAGAAACTAAAAGCATAACCCACAATGATTTATTTCGCACCCTCTGAACTGCTTATCAACGAAGATGGGACTGCATTCCATCTGCATATCAAGCCAGAGCAACTGGCCGATAAGGTTGTGATGTGTGGCGACCCAGGTCGGGTTGACACCATCGCATCGTTTTTCGACTCAAAGGAGTGCGACATACAGAGCCGTGAGTTCCACACCATCACTGGGACCTACAAAGGCAAGCGCATCACAGCCATCTCGCACGGAATCGGATGCGACAACATCGATATTGTAGTGACTGAACTCGATGCATTGAAAAACATCGATTTCAAGACCCGAACCTTGAAGGAGAAGCTGACCCAGATGGACTTGGTGCGTATCGGCACATGCGGAGGACTGCAAGCCAACACTCCAGTAGGAACCTTCGTCTGTAGTGAGAAATCCATCGGGTTCGAGGGACTGCTCAACTACTACGCAGGACGTGATGAGATATGTGACCTCGACTTCGAGAAGGCCTTCACGGCCCACCTTGGTTGGGACTATCACCATCTGCCATCACCCTACGTGGTCGATAACGACAAATCGTTGTTGGAACAAATCTATACAGAAGGTGTAGGAATGATACGTGGCGTGACCATCTCATGCGGTGGATTCTATGGTCCACAAGGGCGTTCCATCCGCATCCCACTCTCCGACCCTCAGCGCAATGAGAAGATTTGCAGCTTCGAGTGGAAGGGCTACAAGATTACCAACTTCGAGATGGAAAGTGCAGCATTGGCAGGACTGAGCAAACATCTGGGACACCGTGCCCTCACTGTCTGCTTGGTTGTCGCCAATCGCATTGCCCACGAAGCCAACACGAGCTACAAGAACCAGATTGGTGACTTAATAAAGATTGTATTAGATAAGATTTAAAAGTCCCTCTAAATCTCCCGAGGGGAGAATGGTCAAGAGTAAATAGTAAATAGTAAATCGTCAAATAGTAAAATAGTAAATCAGACTATGGCAAAATTCGATAAACTGGCAGTAATGACCAAGATTGGTGAGACAGGTATGGTGCCTGTGTTCTACCACAAAGACGCAGAAGTTGCAAAGAAAGTCATCAAGGCCTGCTATGATGGAGGCGTGCGTGCCTTCGAGTTCACCAATCGTGGCGATTTTGCTCATGAGGTATTCGCAGAATGTGTGAAGTATGCAGCAAAGGAATGCCCGGAAATGGCAATGGGTGTAGGTAGCGTGGTCGACGCAGCTACTGCAGCCCTGTACATCCAACTCGGTGCCTGCTTCGTCGTAGGACCTTTGTTCAACCCCGACATCGCACCTGTATGCAATCGTCGTCTCGTACCCTACTGCCCTGGATGCGGTAGTGTGAGCGAAGTAGGTAAGGCACAAGAACTGGGATGCGACCTCTGCAAGGTGTTCCCTGGCGACGTGTACGGGCCTGCTTTCGTGAAAGGCATGAAGGCTCCAATGCCTTGGTCAAAGATTATGGTGACAGGCGGAGTGGCTCCAACAGAGGAGAACCTCACCGCATGGTTCAAAGCAGGAGTTTACTGCGTAGGTATGGGCAGCAAACTCTTCCCTAAAGACAAAGTAGAAGCTCAAGACTGGCAGTATGTCTCGGACAAATGCCGCGAATGTCTTGAGATTATCAAGAAAGCTAAAGCTTAGATTTCGAAGTCCAAGCAAGAACGCTGGACTGTGAAAGGACGTACTTTTGTGTTTGCCACCTCCACATGTGCTGGATGAGTGGCATACGCTTTTAATGCCTCTTCTGATTCGAGGGTACTATCAAGCATTACGTCAACATTCGACGAATCCAAACGACCGTCGATATTCACTTTGGCATCCACCAATCCTGGCACGATGCCCACCAATCCTTCCAATCCCTTTTTTATCTCGGCTTTGACAGACAGCTTTTCACTGTCTGCCAAGTCGGGATTAAGTTTCCAAAGAATGATATGTTTGACCATATTTGATACAAAATTAAAACGTTCTATTGGTTACGAATCTTCTCGTAGATTGCCAACACATCCTGAGTATCGATGATTGTGTCGCCATTGACATCATAACGGCTGTCGTTACTGCTGGCCTGTATTGCATCATACACAGCAAGCACATCCTGCGTATCGACAACGCCATCACCATTCACATCCTCCGCACCCGAGGCATCCTCAATATCATCCTTGCTAACGGCATAGTATTGAATTGTTTCCTTGAAAGGAATCACGAACACATTGACATTGTATTTTCCTCCAGCCTTGAAGACATCGGTTAAGTTCGAGAAGTTGTCACGAATTACCACATCAGTCGTTCCGTCAGTCAGTATAAAGTTCGTCTTGTTCGAAACCGTCTCTTCAGACTTATATTCAAGTCCCTCCATGCGCACATACTTGCTTGCATCAGCAGCAGAGATGTCAGCAGCAGCAACCTTAGTAGCAGTTACCGCATTACCTTGGCTAACAACTGTCACAGATGCCCACTTATCACTTACAGACAATTCTGGCAGGCCATTGTATGAATAGAGTTTTCCATCCACACTACCGCTGATGATATCACCCTTGGTCAAACCAGAATTCGAACCGTAAAGAAGGAAAGCATGTGTACCGTCGCTGACAAACACATTCGAGCCATTCACACCTGTCACAAGCAGGTTAGTCATACTCAACGTCACTACAGGAGCGCTGCTCGAACCCGTAGCCGTACAGTTCTCAATCAGTTCTGCGATAGTAGTATATACTGCTTGCTTTTTGATGGTGATTACAACTGTAGATACCGCACTCATGTTGTCGTCATCATCCACGTAAACAGCCTTTACGGTTGTCGTCTCAGTCACTGTGAACGGAGCTTCATAGATTGCAGATGACTCTGTAGGCTCACTGCCGTCAAGCGTATAGTAGATGGTATAGTTGTTATCGGTCGGGTCAGCAATGGTCACTGTCTGGTCTGTAGTGTAAGTTCCTGTAGCAGGAGTGATGGTAGGTCCGACAGGTTTCACACTTTTAACCGTGAAGCCTTCCCAAGAGAGGAGAGCAATCTCAACGCCGTTGCCCCACACCTTATATTCTCCTATAGCAACACCTGAAAGGAGGTCGCCCTCTTTCCATTCTGCGGGAACATTTCCGCAATAGAGTTCAAACATATCCTGTGACTCCCATGGATAGTAATCAAGAAGCACACCGTTACGATAGCCATTAGTGCCTGTCGCGATTCCTTTAATCGGTTCATCTTCAATCCGAACAATCACAGGAACACCGTCGAGATTGGGAGCACGAGGATCATCAAACAAGTTCTGAAGACTAGCATATGACGTAGCCATGACGTATGACTCGCTCACAGTATCACTCTCCATTTCACCAACCACAGCGTAAGCACTGAGGGTACATGATTTATCAATAACGACTGGTTCTACATACTGATGAGGCAGACCTTCATCGATGAAGTAGTATATTTCTGCGCCAGGATCAGCTGTGATGGTCACTTGAGTTTCTGCGTAGATATGGCTACCCTTCGGCGAAATAGCAGGAGTACTGACTGTTGACGCATCGTATTTATAAAGTTCAACTTTAGAAATCGTGATAAGTCCGTTGGAAGAACCAGCATCACATACAAAAGTCAAACGATAATACTGGTTTTCCTTGGCATTCGGAACAATATATACCACGTCACCTGTAGCAATGGTTGCATCGACCTTCTGAACATCGGTGGAGAATCCATCATCAGAAGCCACTTCGAGATAAGATTCTTTCACTTTGCTTGCAGTACATGCATCAACCGTCACAACTACTTTTGTAATCTTCTCGCTTACCAACGGAGTAGAGATATAAGCTGTTGATTCGGTGTTCTTACGTCCACACTTGACGTAGCTCCATTGGTTTTTGTTATTGTTGAAGTTAGTTAAGGTCCATGTAAAGTCTTCACACGTAGCAGTCCACGTAGCTGTGTACGCAGATATTTCACCAGAATTCCCTCCAGGGAAAGTTAATGTTTTGTAAACGACGTCGCCTGCCTGAGCACTCAGGGCAATGAATGCGAATGCAATTAGTAATAATTTCTTCATATCGATATTAATTTAATGATTAATCCTTTCAATTAATTCTGCACTTCCTTCACAAGGAATATTTGTGTTGGGAGGTGGTCGCTATAGCCATTAAGCCACGCTCCACTAGCAAACGTACGCTTAGGAGCACCCTTTGTCTTGCCTTCCTGAGTGATAAGGAAGTCACGCAGATAAATCTCGTGCTTACGAAACTTCAAGGAAGAATAGTCAGTTACACCATCAGGATTCAGCAAGTTGGCCGAGAAGATGATCTGGTCGAACAAGTTCCACTTACCATTATAGAGCAATGTCCCCTGCCCTACCTTATAAAGTGTCTCGTACCAAGGATTGAACATATCGCCAGGCTTGCAGTCTTTCGTTTTGTGTTTAGCGCCTAATGCCTGAGTCACACTCTTGTCCTTCGGGTCATCATTCAAATCGCCCATAATAACAACCCTCTCATTTGGATTGGCAGCATAAATGGAATCTATCATACTACGTAACTGACGACCTGCCATGCAACGTAACTCTTCTGGATGAGAACGTGAGGGCCAGTGGTTCACAATAAAACTAATTTTATCACCTGCGATGGTTCCGCTAGCAATGAGGAAACCACGTGTGGGACGACGGTCTACATGGTCCTCATATACGAAGGGTTTCAAGTAGTAATGCTGCAACTTGAAAATTTCAGGATTATATAAGAACGCACAGTCAACACCACGCTGGTCAGCACCTTCGACGTGGATGATGTCCCATCCCTTATCCTTCAATACAGGCTCCTGAAGGAGAGCTTCCAATACCCGACGGTTCTCGACCTCGCTCAGTCCGATGATGGCAGGGCTATTACAGACTTTCTGCAGACCAGACTTCATGGTCATCTCTGTACCGAGATTCGCCAATACCTGCGCCATGTTCTTCAGTTTGTTCGTGTACTTCAACGCACCCCACTTGTTGGCACCATTAGGCAGATACTCATAGTCGTTCTTACCTTCGTCATGAATGGTATCGAACAGATTCTCAAGATTGTAGAATCCTACCCCATACACATGTAACGTTCTGTCGTTTTTGGATTCTGGCAGCCATGCAATGACAGACAAAACAATTATCGCCATCAAAAAAGAAAGAATACCTTTTTTCATATTTGTCACAACATTTTAATTTCCCCACAAAAGTAATACATATTTTTAAAATGACAAAACCTATACCAAACAAAATTACTTTTTTCTTCACTATTGCGTTAAATTATATAAAATATAAGGTGTTCGTACCATAAAATTTTGTCGATATGTTTTTTTTAAGTAATTTTGCATCGTAATAGAAAAACAAATAAAAAAGATATGAAGAATTTTATATTGACATTAATGGTAGCAATGCTTCCATTTTGCGTGAATGCTCAGAATAGCGGTATCTTCGGAAAGAAAAACACATCAACCAAGGTGACAGATTTCACTCCATACATGCAAGGAGCGGTTCCTGTAGAAAACGGATTGGTTACGTTCTCTAAGGCAATTGTTGCAACAGGCAAAAACAAAGAAGACCTCTACCGTCAAATCGCCTCATGGGCATCAGCACGCTATATGCCAAACATTGAAAACGGGAAATGGACCGACCCCGACTATTTCCGTAATCTGGCATATTCTACAGTTAAGACTGCTGACGAAAACAAGTCACAGATTATCTGCCAAGGCAATGAAGAGATTGTATTCACCAACAGAATCCTCGAGCGCGACTATGCAGAGATAGAGTACAAACTCAACATCTCCATCAGCGATGGTATGGTGAAAGCAACAATGACCAACATCGCCTATGTCTACACCTTCACATCAGAAAGAGAACGTGTGACGGCAGAATCATATATCACAGACGAAAACGCATTCACAAAAAAGGGAAAGTTCATCAAGCAGAATCGTAAATTCAGGGTGAAGACCGTTGACCTTGCCAACGAACTCTTCTCCGAAATCGAGACAATCATCAAATGAAAGCCGACGAAGTAGACAAAATCATTGCCGAAGCTCTCGAAAAGGATCGCCAGCAGCAATCACGCCACAGAGGAACACACCGCAAGAGAGATGCAATCCAGACGGCCCGTAAAGTATTAAACATCATCTTTATGGTTGGCTTTCTGGCAGCAATTGTGGTTTATTTCGCTGTTCCAGAAAACAGAGTTTTATTCTTCTGTCTGGGCTTTGGATCCATGCTTATCAAAATTGTTGAATTCTTCTTACGATTCATGTTTTAAATGAAACGACTGTCCTTCCTGTTTTTCACTCTCATCGTCCCTGTCTTTGCTTCTGCTCAACGTATTATCGGAGAACTAGAAGCCAATACAGATATGATGATGGTGCCTGAAGACACCACACATGTGAGAGACAAAGACTCGAAAGAAAAGCAGATTGTACCTGCAGAGGTCTTTGCATGGACCATCGACAAGACATATGGAAACAGGACGCTTACTTATGTCGATACGCTTCAACACCAGTTCCAGAACGCTAATCTGACAGAAGGAATCAACGGACATTACAGCCATCTGGGCAATCTCGGCTCTCCACGCATCAATCGTATCTTCTTCGAGCGTCAGGACAACGACGAATTCATTTTCCTACGTCCATTCGACCAGTTTTATATTCAGGCGGACCAATTCCGGTTCTACAACACGAAATCTCCATTTCTCAATGCAACATACAATACCTGCGGTTCAAAGACTACAGGCGATGAGCATATCAAAGTTGTCTACACTCAAAATGCTGGCAAGCGCATCAATATAGGTGGGTTATTTGACTATATGTATGGTCAAGGTTACTATAATAGCCAGTCTACTTCACACATGGGAGCTAACGGATGGGCATCGTATATCGGCGACAAATACGATTTCCATTTTTTCTACTCTCATAATTACATGAAGTTGACAGAGAACGGAGGAATCACCGACGAGCTCTACATCACCCATCCGGAAAACATGCGACAAAACTTCAATGCAGACGATATTCCTGTATGGCTGTCAAGTACATGGTCAAAACAAGAACACGACGTCGTTCATTTCAACCACCGTTATAACATCGGATTCTACCGTACAGAGGGTGACTCAACCAATATGAAGGAAATCTTCGTGCCTGTAACAAGCATCTTCCACACCTTCAGTTTACGATATCTACGTCGTGGATACATCGCCTACAACACGCCCCAGAACTACCACACATACGACTACCTCACCGGCGACTCAACCAATGATCGCACGAAGAACTTCATCATGCGTAATACAGTAGGTCTCTCTCTCCGTGAAGGATTTAATAAATATGCTGCAGCAGGTATCAATGCATACGTTGCATTCGAGCATCAGAGTTTTGAGCAACCCGATTCCATGATTACTTCCCTTGGGTATTTCTCACGATTGATTACAAATAAAGTGTCTGAGAACAATATCGCTGTGGGTGGACAGTTGATACGTACACAAGGAAAGATGATTCACTATAACGTCAACGGCGAATTCACTGTTGCTGGCGAACATTCAGGTGATTTCTTTATCGATGGACATGGAGAACTCAACCTACCGATCTTAGGAGATACAGCTCAGGTGATTCTGAACGCATACGTCAAGAATCAAAAGCCGTCATACTATATACGTCATTATCATTCACGTCATGCGTGGTGGGACCATGACTTCGACAAAGAATGGCGCTCACGCATCCAAGGACAGATTTCTTTTCCGAAGACTGGTACCAAGTTAACTGTTGGCATCGAAAACATCAAGAACTATTGCTATTTCGAGAACACAGGCATTGCATACACCACTTCTACTGGTACGGGATACAGCAACAACGTCACCCCAAAGCAACATACAGGCAATATTCAAGTGATCAGTGCGAACTTATGTCAGAACTTCAAATTCGGAATATTCCATTTCGATAACGACATCACTTATCAGAAATCCACCAAGTCTGACTTGATTCCACTACCAACCCTATCGCTATACAGTAATCTGTATATAGAATTCAAAATCGCAAAGGTTCTCAATTGCGAACTTGGTGGCGACATGAAATACTTTACGGAATACGAAGCTCCTGACTATTCACCCGTCGTCAGTCAGTTTATGCTCCAAAATGCCAACAATCGTAAGAAAGTAGGCAACTATCCGCTTATCAGCATCTATGCCAACTTCGATTTGAAACGCACCCGCTTCTACGTCCAGTATTTCCACGTAAATCAGTCGGATGGCAGATATCTGTGGTTACCAGGCTACCCGATGAACCCAGGAGGATTACATTTCGGAATAAGTTGGAATTTCTACGATTAGGATAACAAAACGCAACAATTAATACCTAACGATATGAATAAAAGGTCAATCATTCTTCTTGCGCTACTCTTCTCGCTCGTATCTGTAGCACAAAACCAAAAGATAAAAGTAGCATGTGTAGGTAACAGCATCACATGGGGACATGGAATTCAGGATCGCAATCGTAACACTTACCCAGCACAGCTCCAACAATTGCTGGGCGATGGATTTGATGTGCGCAATTTCGGCAATAACGGAAAGTGTGCGCAAGATGAGGCAGATGATCCGTATACAAAGACACAAGAGTATTCCGACGCATTGGCTTTCCGTCCTGATATTGTGATTATCAAACTCGGCACGAACGACTCAAAGCCACAGAACTGGAAGGATGCGAAGCGATTTAAACGTGGATTGGAAAAGATTGCTGTGAGCTTCAGCAAACTCAGTTCACATCCTCGTGTCATCATGGCTCTCCCTGCTACCGCATTCAGTCATGCATGGGCCATCAACGACAGCATCATCACTACAGGTATTATTCCTGCTTGTCAGCAAATTGCCGCACGACACAAGTGGCAAGTAGTCGACCTGCACCAGATTACATCGACTCTTTCAAATCTGTTTCCTGACGGAATTCATCCCAATGAAACAGGTGCAGGAATCATCGCAAAATCAATCCGTGATGCCATTCGTGAGGATGCCAATCGTCCACAAGTCACATTCTATACCGATCAAGGAAATATTGTAGTTGAGCTCTTTAATGAGACTCCGCTACATCGTGATAACTTCCTCCGTCAAGTAAAGAACAAAACCTTTGACGGAGTCTTGTGGCATCGTGTCATCAAGAACTTCATCATCCAAACAGGCGACCGTCTCAGTAAGAACGCTAAGTTAGGACAGGTGTTGGGCGAAGGAGATGAGAAGCCATCCGATTGGATTCCTGCCGAATTCCGCGCCCCACTCTACTTCCACCAACGTGGCATGCTCAATGCCGCTCGTGAAGGAGATGACACAAACCCAGAGCAAAAAAGTTCGTCAACTCAGTTCACCATTGTGACAGGTTCTGTGATGGATGATGCAAAACTCGATCGTGCTCAGCAACGTATCGATGAATGGACAAAGGGGACATTCAAGTTGACTCCCGAAATGCGCGAGACCTACAAGACTATCGGTGGCGCAGCTCATCTTGATGGTAGCTACACAGTATTCGGGCGAGTGGTCAGTGGAATGGATGTCGTAGAGAAAATCGAACGTGCGGCAACAGATCAACATGATCGTCCTATCCACGATTTCCGCATCAGCAAAGCAAAAATCACAAAGAAGTAATCCCATGACTCGCGAAGAAACAGTTCTCAACTTCTTAAAAGAACATGACATTCCCTTTACGAACTACAACCATCCTGAGGGGAAAACAATTGAGGAAGCTAAACGATGGTGGAAGGATGACGGATCCGTACATTGCAAGAATCTGTTCTTCCGCAACCATAAGGGCAATAAGCACTATCTGGTTTGCTTCAATTGTGATTACGACCTAGACATACACGACCTTGAGCACAAATTGAAGCAATCGCTTGTATCTCAGGGACTACCTTCGTGCGGCAAGTTATCGTTCGCATCATCTGAACGAATGATGCGTTACTTAGGACTGGAACCAGGTAGTGTGTCACCTTTTGGCCTAATCAACGACAAAGAGCATCATGTTCATCTGTTTCTTGACGAGACATTAAAAGATGCCCAGCTCTTGTCGTTTCACCCTAACGATTGCCGTGGTACTGTGGTCATCAGCAACAACGCTTTCCGTAGATACCTCGAAGCAGTAGGCAACGAATACGAATACATCAAACTCTATTAAATAAATATATGAATGCAGCTTATCTTGCTTATCTGATTTTTGCAGCAACGGTGACAGTCCTTTCGTTCGAAACGAAAGGCAACTACGACGACATTGAATCGATGGATCTGAAACCCCGTCTCGTTGTGCTGACCGACATTGCTCCCGCTGACGTAGAGCCCGATGACATGGAGTCAGCCATCCGCTTGATGACCTATGCCGACATGTTTGAAATCGAAGCCATCATGACTTCCGTTGGTTGGAACTGCGACCCATATCCAGAAGAGTGGTCACAATATCTCGACCAAGTTGTCGAAGCATACGGTAAGGATGTTGACAAGTTGAAAGCCCGTTCAAAACAGAAAGGTTTCCTGACCATTGAGGAAGAGTCGTGGCGCCAGGAACTTGGCTATTGGCCGAGTGTAGAATATATCAGGAGCCGCATCCTTCCAGGTAGTCATCATGGAGGCATAGCTGTCGTAGGCGAAGATAACGACTCACCAGGCAGCGAATTTCTCATCAGTCTTGCACTTGAAGATGACCCACGTCCTATCTATGTAGCAGCATGGGGTGGTGCTAATACATTAGCTCAAGCCATCTGGCGTATGCAACAAAGGTATGGCGATGACGAAATGGCGACCTTCCTTCGTAAGTTCCGTCTGTACACAATCACCGATCAGGACATGAAATATGATATGCGCATGAACCGTGCCTACAGTTCTCACCAATGGTTGCGTCGTGAATTTCAAGACGATCTAAAGTTCATTTGGGACGAGAACACGTGGCAATTACAATGTGAACTAGGTAAGCAGAATTGGGCGAAACATCAGCAATACATCCAAAACAAGAGCGCTTTAGGCAGTATCTATCCAAACTACAAGTGGGGAGTGGAGGGTGATACACCATCATTTCTCTATGTGATGCCAAACGGACTCTCCGACCCTAATGATCCACATCAGGCAGGATGGGGTGGCTACCATACTTTTGGTATCAGCCCCGATGAGCAAACCAACGCATGGACTAGTTGGGAACCTATGCAGAAACGTATAACTGAGGCCTACAAACGACAGTTCTATCCCGATGAACTCAACGACTTCTGTGCTCGTATGCAGTGGGCACAAGATGGAAAGGGCAATCATAATCCTGAGGTATACGTGAATGGGAAACACTCATCAAAGCCGCTTGTCATAAAAGTGAAAGCAGGCAAAAAACTCCGTCTCAGCGCCAAGCAAACGAAAGATCCAGACAAAGACAAACTCACTTATCGGTGGTGGCAACAACCTGAAGCAGGAAATATGGGCAAACTTCTACCCATCAACGGTGCTGACCAAGCCATCGCCACTATCGACATTCCAAAGGATGCCAGTGGCAAAGCTTTGCACATTATCTGTGAAGTACACGACAACGGACCGTTCCAACTCGTTGGCTACCAGCGTGTCATCATCCGCGTGATTTAACCCTCTTATAAAGTTGACAATTAACATTTGACATAAAAACTATGTTCCATTTCGACACAGATTATATGGAAGGTGCCCATCCTGACGTGATGCAGCGCCTGATAGACACTAATCTAGAACAAACATCTGGCTACGGCACCGACAGCTATTGCGATGAGGCACGTCAACTGATTCGTCAGGCTTGTTGCGATGAGTCACTAGACGTATACTTCCTCGTGGGGGGCACCCAAACCAACTCCACGATTATCGATGCACTCTTATCCCATCACGAAGGCGTGGTTGCTGCTCAGACAGGACATATCAATGTACATGAGTCAGGAGCAATAGAAACGTTTGGTCACAAAGTTCTCACCCTACCCTCACACGAAGGGAAGGTTGATGTACTGGAACTGAAGCAATTCATAGCCGATTTCTATGCCGATGAGACCTACGAACACATGGTCGCTCCAGGCATGCTCTACATCAGCTATCCGACTGAATATGGCACCATATACACCAAAGCAGAACTGCAACAACTGCATTCCGTTTGCCAAAAAGCAAATATCCCGATGTTCATCGATGGAGCACGACTGGGATACGGTCTAACAAGTGATGCTGCAGACATTACCTTGCCCGAATTGGCTACGCTATGCGATGTGTTCTACATCGGTGGCACCAAGGTCGGAGCATTATTTGGCGAGTGCGTAGTAGCTCATCAAGGGTTGTTGCAACACTTCACGCCATTGGTGAAACAACATGGAGCCTTGCTGGCGAAAGGCCGACTGCTTGGAGTACAATTTGGAGCCCTTTTCACCGACAACCTCTATTTCCGCATCGCACGTCATGCCGTCGAACTGGCCATATTGCTGAAAAAAGGATTTATCGCCAAAGGATACACTCCTTTCATCGACTCACCCACTAATCAGCAATTCTTCACGCTACCCAATGACGTGATGGACCGTCTGGCAAAACGACACACTTTCGAGATATGGGGCAAACGCGGTGAGACCCACACTACCGTACGCTTCGTCACCAGCTGGGCAACAAAACATGAGGATGTAGAAGCGCTAATTGCCGATTTATGATATTTGTCTACGATTCATGTCGTACAATTCATAAAAAAGCATTAACTTTGCAGTCGTTTAGATTATAAAGGAAAAAGATGAAGGGATTATACACGATATTGCTGCTAATTGCATCAAACACATTTATGACTTTTGCATGGTATGGCAACCTGCTGTTAAAACAGCGTCACATCTCCGACAATTGGTCGATGCCGAAAGTCATTCTGCTATCGTGGCTCATCGCTGGCGTAGAATACTGTTTCCTTATCCCAGCGAATTCTATCGGTTCAGACATCAACGGAGGTCCGTTCTCGTTGATGCAACTGAAGGTCATTCAGGAGGTCATCTCCATCTCTGTTTTCACAGTTATCGCCATGATGTGTTTCCAAGGCCAGCAACTGCATTGGAACCACGTTGCAGCATTTATCTGCCTCATTGCGGCAGTTTGTTTCGTCTTTTATAAATAATAATAAGGTTTATGGACAATCAACGCTATATGATGCGCGGCGTCTCTGCCGCAAAAGAAGATGTGCACAACGCCATCAAGAACATCGACAAAGGAATCTTTCCTCAGGCCTTTTGCAAGATTATCCCCGACATCTTGGGCGGCGACCCCGAGTATTGCAACATCATGCATGCCGACGGTGCTGGCACTAAATCGAGTCTGGCATATATGTATTGGCGTGAGACGGGCGACCTCTCCGTGTGGAAGGGTATCGCACAGGATGCCATCGTGATGAATACTGACGACCTGCTCTGTGTAGGTGCGGTCGATAACATCCTTGTATCCTCTACTATTGGGCGTAACAAGATGCTCATACCAGGTGAGGTCATCTCAGCCATCATCAATGGGACAGACGAACTACTTGCCGAACTCCGCGAGATGGGCATCGGTATTTATCCGACTGGAGGCGAAACTGCTGATGTGGGCGACCTTGTACGCACCATCATCGTCGACTCTACCGTCACTTGCCGTATGCGTCGTTCTGATGTCATCGACAATGCCAATATCCGTCCAGGCGATGTCATCGTAGGACTTTCCTCCACAGGACAAGCCACCTATGAAAAACGCTATAATGGTGGAATGGGCTCTAACGGCCTGACCTCTGCCCGCCACGATGTCTTTGCAAAATATCTAGCAGCCAAATATCCTGAGAGTTTCGACCACACCGTTCCCGATGAGCTCGTCTATAGCGGCAAGTACAAGCTGACGGATGCTGTCGACGGTTCTCCCGTCGATGCAGGTCAGCTCGTTCTCTCCCCCACCCGCACCTATGCGCCTGTCGTTCGTCGCTTGCTTGACGAGATGCGTCCGAAGATTCATGGCATGGTACATTGCACAGGCGGTGCGCAGACAAAGGTGTTGCACTTCGTCAGCGAGAATTGCCGCGTCATCAAGGACAACATGTTCCCTATCCCCCCACTCTTCCGTGCCATCCACGAGTGTTCAGGAACCGACTGGCGCGAGATGTACCAAGTGTTCAACATGGGTCATCGACTAGAAGTGTACCTCGCACCCGAATATGCACAGCAAGTTATCGACATATCACGTTCATTCAACATCGACGCACAGATAGTTGGTCACATTGAAGAAGGTAAAAAGAGTTTGACCATCAAGAGCGAGTTCGGCACATTCGAATACTAAGTCACTAGTAATTAGCACTATAACCCAAAACAACAATGAAACAAAAAGGAATCATCTTCGCAGTCATCCTAACGACAACTGCCTTCACATTGGCATCATGCGATTGGATAAAGACGAAGCCAGACACAGAACGTGATTCTACGGCCTACAGCGAAGTCGTTGCCGACGACGAAACAACTGCGAAAACCGTGGAAGCAGAAGACGGAGCAGGAAGTACTACCGGTCTTGAAAAGGCAGCTGAACCAACCCAGGAAGATCTGTTAGGAGCCGAGGATTGGGACATCAGTGTCCGCACGTTCGATCTTGACATTCAAGACCCTGGACCAGGCTACGAAGCCATCATACGTGGCAAAGACAATGAAGTACATGTGGTTGAAGGACGTACAGAGGGTTATCCCGAAGACATGCTGCGACCTTTCGGCAATGTATGGCAAGCCGATGTAAATTTCGACGGACACACCGACGTGATGATATGTCTGGGTATGGAACCTGTGAGCGACCAAGTGTTCATCCGTTACGATGCATGGATTTTCAACCCCTCCACACGCAGTTTCTATCGTGCCACATCGTTCCGCGACATCATCCATCCAGAAATCGACAAAAAAGAACAGCGCATCCTTGGCCACTACATTGCTCGCGATGGTGTGACAAAGGTCTACAATGCTTATTACTGGCAGACAGATGGTGACATCAAGCCCGTTGGTCAATCGTGGAACGAATAGCAACAAGTCCGATAGTGACAGTAAACAACATTCATTTTTATATTCATCATCATTAAAACAATATGAAGAAAGTATTCTATTCTTTCGCCATCTCAGCAGTCATTGCCCTGATGGCATCATGTGGCAACATAACAAATAGCGGTGAAGCTGTTGACTCTGTAGACGTAGCCGACGAGGTTGAATCTGAAGAGGTCGAGACCATCGACGTGGAAGTAGCGACAAAAAGCGAAGATCGCGGATTCTATACAGTCGATCTTTCATCAAATTGGGAAGCCAAACAGTATGTATCAGAGATGACCGTTAAGAAGGATGACATCGAATTGAACTTTAAAGAAGGTGCACAGAGCGACGTAGTCAAGTGGATTGAGAATATTGCACCTACAGCAGAAGCAGAGCTTGAATCCATCGTCATCGACGGCCGCACATGGCAGGTGTACCAGAACGTACAGGGCTTCAAGACCCTCTATCTTGCACAGGTAGGCGAAGGTGTTGTACGCATCGGTTCAAACGTTGAAGATGCACAGAACGCAGATGTCATTAGTGTCATCATAGGCGTTAAAGCAAAATAATCTGGCTGTAAGAAGAGTGGTATATCCACTCCCCATAACAATACGAAAGGCGACATCTTTATTGGGTGCCGCCTCTTTTCATAAGTTATGCGTTATTTCTGACATTTTAACATTGAAATGCATTATTTTACATTGATTCCAATCTTTTTCTGCTGAATCGAATGGCGTATTAATGATTTTTACGTATCTTTGCAAAATAAATTGGAGAATAGCCAAAGGCTAAAGGTTAATGGCTAACAAAAACAAAGTAATTATTAATGAGTTTTATTGATTTTTTCAAGAAGAAGCAGAAGGCAAATGTGGGTGGCATGGAGGATTTCATGACCCTGATTAGGGTGTATTTCCAAAGTGTGTTGGCTTCGAACTTGGGCATATCTAACGTGTCGGCCCTACCCGACTTGATTGCGTTCAAGCGTTCGCTCCATATTGCCACTGTTAACAATAAATTGGGACTCGGTGAAAAGAAGGCGTGTCAGAAGATGCTGCAAGACTTGTATGGCATCAGCGACAACTTCTTCAAGGAGATCGACCAGAGCATTAAAAAGAACTGCAAGAACGTAAACGATGTAAGGAACTACATGTTCTTATTCTCGGGTTTCACACAAGATTTGATGATGATTGTGGGCAATCTCATGAAATGGAAGTTCCGCATCCCTTCATTCCTGAAAAAGGCGCTGAAGGTGATGGTCGAAAAAACGATTAATGACATCTTTACGAAGAACGACTGGAGCGACGAAGGCGAACGTAAGGCTGTCGCTGCTGTACGTAAATACCAAAAATCCTTAGGTTTCTCTCAAGCTTGGGTGAACGAATACGTCTATAGCGTTATCACACTGGCGAAAAAGGAGCCTAAACCCTCTCAGGAAGAGATGGAGAAAGCGGAAAGTAAAATGAAAAAATAACATATATTGATGATAGTTTAACGACGAGTTCAAGTCATGACGAGCAACGAACAACAACAGATTCGAAATTTCGAAGCAAGGGTAAGACAACTCATCTTGCAGTATCGGAACTTAGAGGACGAAATTGCGCGTCTACAAGGTCAATTGGACGAAAAGGATAAGGAAATTGCCCGACTGACCAATGATCTGAAATCGATGAATGAGAACTATCAGCATCTGAAAATAGCCAAGTTCATGGAAATCAGCGATGGCGATATCAAGAATGCCAAACTGAGAATGACAAGGCTAGTGCGCGAAGTCAACCGATGTATCGGACTATTAAACGCAGAGGAAGTAGCTGTAGATGAGCAGGGCGAGAATACCCAGCCGTAACAGCCTTCTGAAGGACGAGCAATGGAAACTAAAAAACTCACAATACACGTAAACATCGATAACATGTTGCTACCGATGACTGTGACGGACTCTGAACAGGAGGCCATCATCCGTAAAGCTGCAGGTAATGTGAACCAGCAGCTCATTACGGTGCGTGAGCGATACAAAAGCGTTCCAAATGAGCGATATTACGACATCATGGTGATGCTCAACTCTGAAATCAAGGCTTTGACTGCCGAGAACAAGAACGACCAGAGTCCTGTGTACGGCATACTCGAGGCCCTTGAAAAGGAGATTGACGTACTCATCAAGAAGTAGTCTGTTCGGCTCATCCCACTTAACAAGAATTCAACATGCGCACATTTTCAGATTGCAAAACGATTTGCAAGCTGAGTTTGTGCGTTATTCATTAACATATAAAACCAATTAAACGACAATGGAAATAACAATTGCATCAGTAGCTGGAATCATCGTCGGAGCTGCATTGGGATATCTCTTGTTCAGGTATATCCTCAAGCAGACCTACAACCAGTCAATCAATAATGCCAAGAACGAAGCAGAGGCTATCAAAAGCCAGAAACTACTCGAAGTTAAGGAGAAGTTCCTCAACAAGAAAGCAGAACTGGAGAAGGAGGTTGCTCAGCGTAACTCGAAACTGCAACAGATGGAAAGCCGTCTGAAACAACGTGAGATTTCGCTCAATCAGCGTCATGAGGAATTGATCCGTAAGAAACAGGAATGTGACAGCCTGACCCAGAGCCTGGAAACAAAGATTGCAAACAACGAAAAGAAACGTGCTGAGTTGGAGGAACTTCAATCTCAGGAGCGTACAAGATTGGAAGCAATCAGCGGTCTGTCGGCAGAAGAAGCAAAGGATCATCTGATTGAGACCATGAAGGACGAGGCTCGCACACAGGCTCAGCAATACATCAACGAAATTGTGGACGATGCTAAGATGACTGCCAACAAAGAGGCAAAACGTATTGTGATACAGAGTATTCAGCGTGTTGCGACTGAGGCAGCAATCGAGAACTCCGTTACGGTGTTCCACCTAGAGAGCGACGAAATCAAAGGACGTGTAATCGGACGTGAAGGGCGTAACATCCGTGCACTCGAAGCAGCTACAGGTACAGAACTCGTAGTTGACGACACCCCTGAGGCTATCGTCATCAGCGCCTTCGACCCTGTACGCCGTGAGGTCTGCCGTCTGGCCCTCCATCAGTTGGTAGCAGATGGACGTATCCACCCTGCACGTATTGAAGAGGTGGTAACGAAGGTGAAGAAACAACTCGAAGAGGAAATCATCGAAACAGGTAAACGTACCGCAATTGATATGGGTATCCACGGTCTTCATCCAGAATTGATACGTATCATCGGAAAGATGAAGTACCGTTCGTCATATGGCCAGAACCTGCTGCAGCATGCACGCGAAACGGCAAATCTCTGTGCCATCATGGCAGCCGAACTGGGATTGAACCCAAAGAAAGCCCGTCGTGCCGGATTGCTCCATGATATAGGAAAGGTGCCTGACGAAGATCCAGAGACTCCACACGCACTCTACGGAGCCAAATTGGCTGAGCAATGTAAAGAGAAACCAGATATCTGCAACGCCATCGGAGCTCACCACGACGAGATGGAGATGACTACCCTACTCGCCCCTATTGTACAGGTATGTGACGCCATCTCAGGTGCTCGTCCTGGTGCACGTCGTGAAATCGTAGAGGCATATATCAAACGTCTGCACGACCTCGAGGAACTCGCTATGAGCTATCCTGGAGTGACCAAGACCTATGCCATCCAAGCAGGTCGTGAACTGCGTGTCATCGTAGGTGCTGACAAGATTACAGATGCAGAGACAGAGATTCTCAGCAATGATATCGCAAAGAAAATTCAGGACGAGATGACCTACCCTGGACAGGTTAAGATTACCGTCATTCGCGAGACACGTGCAATCAGTTTTGCAAAATAAACGTCAAATGAGATTTCCACTAGCCATATTCCTATTTACTGCAGCTATGTTGTGCAAAGCTCAAGTCTCACGGCTTGGGAAGGACATTTCATACGCTGTTGAAATACATGGGGAAACAAGCAATGGGGATGTTGCTCCGTTCTGGTTCACCAGTAACAAATATGGCATGTCATCAATCGACCCCAGTTCAGGTTATTTAAGAGGAACCATCAAACGTAGCCTCGAAGCCGACTCTACCCGCAAATGGGCAATCGGATATGGTGTAGATTTTGCGATTGCACGCAACCACGATTATGAAGATTTTCAGCAACTCTACGGAGAAGTACAATACAAGAGGCTGAAACTTCTGGTGGGAGCAAAAGAACTACCAATGGAGTTTGCCAATCCAGAACTCAGTTCGGGCGATATGGTCATGAGTACAAACACCCACCCCATTCCTCAGATACGTCTTGAAATGGCTGACTTCTGGGATGTTCCGGGAACAAACGGATGGCTGGGTCTGAAAGCACATATCGCATATGGATGGTTCACAGACAATCATTGGCAAAACACGTTTGCAGGATCAGACAAATGTCACACCAATAACTCACATTATCACAGTAAGGCACTCTTCTTCAGAATTGGTAATGAGCAGAAGTTGAAGCTGACCTTTACGGGAGGCATCAAGGTAGATTGTCAGTTTGGAGGTGAAGGATGGAATCTCACACAACGAAAAGACGACAATAACATCATTGACCTATCGTATGTGAATATGAACAACGGTCTGAAGAGCTATTGGAACGCCCTTATATTTGGAGGAAGCAACCCTAACGATGGCGACTTCAAAAACGTAGAAGGCAACCACGTAGGCAGTTGGTACGGGAACCTGAACTATAAAGGGAATGGATGGTCTGCGAGAGGCTATTTCCAGCATTTCTTTGACGACCATTCACAGCTATTCCTGCAATATGGTTGGAAAGACATGCTCTGGGGTCTTGAAGGCCATCTGCCGAAGAATCCGTTCGTCAGTACCGTGCTAGCAGAGTTCATCTCGACAAAAGACCAGACCAGCCCTGTTTATCATGACGCAACCCCACAGCTACCGATTCAGATTAGCGGAAAAGACAATTACTATAACCACATGGTCTACGGAGCATGGCAACATTGGGGAATGAACGTAGGCAATCCGCTAATCATCTCGCCTGCTTACAACGAATCACACCAAGTAGCAGTCAATCACAACCGTATCCGTGCAATTCACCTGGGTGTATCGGGCGATCCGGCAAAAAGCATCCATTATTGCATTCTCTATACCCACATGCGTTCATGGGGAACCTACGACGTTCCACTCACAGATACCAAGTACAATGATTTCGTGTTAGCCGAATTGACCTTTAGACCTCAGCGACTGAAAGGTTGGTCTGTGACGGGAGCGTTAGGTATGAATCGTGGAGACTTACTCCAGAAAAGTACAGGTGGAGCATTATCGATTAAGAAGGAAGGAATTTTGAGATAGTTGACAATTGAAAATTGAAATATATAGGTTAACGTGAAAAGGAAACTAACTATAATATTCTTTCTGGTTGCGCTGGTACAAATGAACAGTTCTTGCAACAAGACGGACGAGAACGGCGATTTCGACGGAAACTGGCAGATGACCGAGTGGCGCAGCAATGCCGATGGAACGATTATCGGCACACGCTACACACATAAAATCTACTATGCCGTGAAGTTGAACATTCTGCAGATGCGTGATTACGACAAACCGTACGACACCTGGCATTTCTGTGAATTCCACAAGACGAGCGACTCCTTATATATAGATAAGGTGTATCATCGTCCGTTTGACAAAGAAGAGCCCGTTGATTCGCTTGCCATCTACGGCTGTGCACCCAAAGGACGATATGCCTTCCTGAAACTCAACAAGGACGACATGATTCTAAGGAACTCGCTCTACACACTTGTCTTCAGAAAATACTAAACATAAATAGCCTGCTAAAGCAGGCCATTTTTGTCTGAAGTAAAAATCTATACCTTAGATTTTAGCTGATTAAGCAGTATGCCTATAATCCGACAACTTGCCTATAATCCGCCAACTCTTTACTTCACCTTGACAACGAGGTACTTGGAAACACTCCAGAACTCTGTTGCGTTGGTGATTCTTAATGTGTACTCTCCCTTTGAATCCTTCAGCAATGAGTATGAACCCTCTGGATGTGTGGTCAACAGCTTAGCTGACTTTGAATTGAGCGGAATGACATTCACCTTACGGATGTCAATCTTTGTGAAGTAGTCTGCATCGAAGTCTTTCGTCTTTAACACATCTCCATCCACAAGGATACGGTGTTTCTTCAACTCCTTGTTTGTTCCGTACATGTAGTAAGCTGTATTAAGCTGAGCATCCTGATTCTTTGCAATCTCTGCATTCATCTCGCTCTCTGCTTTCACCTGTGAGTTCTCGGACTTCAGCTGTTCAACCGACTGACCCAGTTCTACAATCTTAATGTCGCGCTCTGCAATCTGCTGACGCAATTCGTCGAGTTCTTTGGTCTTCTGCTCCAACTGTTCTGTGAGCTTGTTGATAGCAGCCTGCATCTTACTTGCATTCACACTACTGGTCTTCAGCTTCTGCTGCAGATCCTCTATCTTACGACGATTGTCAAGCAGGGTGTTCTCGATGAACTCCATGTTCTCAGCAATATTTGACTTTGTGTCGTTGCCTTCAGCATTCTGGCTGAGCAGGTTCACCCTACCCTCTGCCTCATTGATGGCATCGAATCCTTCCTGGATTTCATTGAAAGCATCCAACATCTCATTGAGTTCTGTGTCCTTTTGGTCCAACAGACTCTGAAGCGAATCCATCTTGGCATCTTCCTCAGATGTCCTACTTCCCTTAAACAACTGTTCGCACGAAACGAACATCGCAGCACATGCGATTAAAAGCAAACTTTTTTTCATACTCTTTTCTATTTTTAAAACTAACTAATTATATTATTATTCTTAAACTGTCTTTAACTTTATTGTCCTCCAAGCACAATCACAAACTCCCCCTTTGGTTCGTGTTCCTTAAAATGCTGTAACACTTCGGCAACCGTTCCGCGGACACTCTCTTCATGAACTTTCGATATCTCGCGGCAGCACGACACCTGTCTCTCAGGCCCAAATACCTCGGTAAATTGCTCAAGGGTCTTCACCACCCTATAAGGTGATTCATAGAACACAAGGGTACGAGTCTCATCCTTCAATTCGGACAAGCGTTTCTGTCGTCCTTTCTTCTGCGGCAGGAATCCTTCGAACACAAACTTGTCGCACGGAAGTCCTGACGACACCAAAGCTGGCACAAAGGCAGTAGCCCCTGGGAGGGTCTGCACCTCAATGTCGTTCTTCACACACTCGCGAACGAGCATGAAGCCTGGATCGCTGATTCCAGGTGTACCTGCATCGCTGATAAGAGCTGCGGTCTGACCAGCCAGCAGTCGTTCTACAACCTTCTGACACGTTTGGTGTTCGTTGAACTTATGGTGCGAGTGAAGTTCGTTCTTGATATCGAAATGATGTAGCAACACAGATGATGTGCGTGTATCCTCCGCAAGGATAAAGTCCACCTCTTTCAGCACCCTTACGGCTCTGAACGTCATGTCCTCCATATTCCCAACTGGAGTAGGTACAACATACAACATTCCTGCCTGCTTCATTCTTCCGTTTCGTTATTTGATGATAAACTTACATGTTACGGTCGCACCATTAGCACCTGTAACAAGAGCCACATAGACTCCTGAAGGCAGATTACCTACATAGGCCGAAGCATCACCCGACTGCATACGGAGCTGTGCTGTAAGGGTCTGCTGACCTACAGAAGTGTAGATAGCCAATTGAGCTGACTGGTTCTGATCGTCCTTCACACGTATGTATCCGTCTTCATACGCAACTTCCATCGATTCGTCATCCGCTATGACTGTATGAATACCCGTTTCTTCATTGCTATATACATACAGGCTAGCGTCTGAGCCGATACGGTTGCTTGCATCAATGGAAGGAATGGTCATCACATAAACATCTTTACCTCCGTCAGGATACAGACCTACCGTCTGTTTATCTGTATGTGCGCAGTAATTCAATGTGTCTGCCCAGCTTCCGTCAGCTGCGGTCAGAACAACTGCCCCACCCTCTGCTGCCAACTTGAACGATGCGTGGAGTTGGGTCAACGATTCGAGTTTGTCACACCATATAATCCTAAATCCGTGTGCTGGGATGATGGTGTTCACACCCTCAGAGGCCACAATCTGCGACTTCTGTGGTTTCTTCACGTTATCGCTAATATACATACCTGCAAGGTCGATATCCTCGTCTGTAGTATTATAGAGTTCCACCCAGTCGTTACGTTTGTTGTATTCGTTTACGTAGTAGTTGTTCGATGCGCTGACTTCGTTCACACATACAGGCACAACACCTACAGCAAGGAGTTCGTCCTGACTCAGACGCTCATAACAAGCAGTCAAGTTGTATGAGCCGTTCTCTGGTAAGATATACTCTTTTTCTGTACTTACATACTCAGACTCCTCACTCTTCTCGCGTGGATGGGAAACGGTAATTGAGCCATCGAACCACAAGTCTGACGATGTGCGGTTACAATTATGTACCTCGACTGTGATGACGTTCTTTCCGTTTCGCAACAATGAACGGTCAATCTCCATTTTGCCGTTATATGGATTCTCACCTTCATAAGTGTTGTCATAATAATCCTGCACATAATCTCTATAGCTGGCACCAGATGGCATGTGATAAGTACCTGCCTCTTGACCATTTACATAGACAATCATTCCGTCGTCCAATGCGTAGTTGAACACATAGGTGTCGTTCTCTGTTGGGGTTGCATCGAACTCTTTACGGAAATAATAAGTAGGACGTGAATTTCCGGCCTCGTCGGTCTTGGTAAGAACGGTGGTAGCTCTCGACATCGGACGTCCATTATTACCGAATCCGAACGGAGCCGTACCAACAGCCCATTCTGATGTATCATAGTTGTTTGCAGTCCAATCCTCTTCATCGAGCGAACCATTCTGATAATAATACCAGCTTTCTCCAGCACGGAACACATCTGTTGTAATAATCTCATCCATCTCTGTCGCTTGCCATCCCAAGAATCGATAACCAGGCACATCATACGCACGAAGGGTATCTGGTGCGAACAAGTAACCATTAAACATCGACTTCGGTACCTCGATACCGTTGATCGTAAAGCGACCGCCTTCTACATTCGTTCCAAGTTGTACAGCTTGAATCTCTGTATTGCTGAGATCAAAACGGCGGTAGTTCTTCATCGCATTCATCATCCTCGTCTTAAACTGTCCCGTCATGGCGTTGATGATACCCTGCGAACGTTCCTTATTGCTGCCTACTGGGTCATTTCCTTCCCACAGAAGGGCAGTTCGACGCTCTTCAGCCAGCTCGTTCACGATACGCGCTATCTCTTCATCGTCGCGGAACACACAACCACCCACGATACAATAAGTGTCGATAAACTTCTTGCGGAACGAGTCATTCGTCAACATATTCAGGAATATCGTCACAAGCTCTACTTCCTTCGTAAGGCTCGAACCGTTATACTCTGGACGTCCATAGAACGTATATGTGCGTTTGTTCTCAAAGTCATTGAAGATATTGTTACCTGTACGGTCCACACAGTTGTCGAGGTCGAACACCATAAAGCGGAACTTACCATCGTTCCTATCACGGAATCCCTTACAGTTGTTGTGTGGCCAATCCCAGTCGTTCAAGAAGAGCTTATAAGCAAAGTAGTTGGTATAGTCGTCGATATCCACGATGTCGCATATCTTGCGGTAGATTTCCTCGTTCTGTGGGTCGTCTGCCAGCTCGTTCGTCAATCCATACCAATATTCGAATGCCTCACGAGTACCGCTCTTCTGCACATAACCCGAATCCACACTCATCTCGAACGAGTCAATCATATCGTTATCTGTTCCGAGATTTGCATAAGCCCAGTGTTTATTGCTTGGTTCGCGCATATTCAGCATAGCGATATATTCACCATTCACGAACACATGAGTTGGCTGAACCGATTGCAGATTGAGTTTGAAGCCCGACAAACGTGCTATCTCCTGAAGCGAAATATCCTTCAAACGATATTTGTTGTAGTTGTCGTTTCCTCCGTTACGGAGCAAGATTGATTTGTTGCGGTTGTAGGGTTTGTCCTTGAAGAACGTATAGTCGTACTTGCCGTCACCGAATACAGCATTAGCTTTCAGTTTGAATGACTTAGGCAGATACTTACGGCTCCATCCTCCGGCTATTGAATAGTTCACTTCACGATTCACCACCTCCTCATTATCCACGATATACTCAAAGTTCACAGGACGGTCCCACTCCATGTTGAAGTTACGCTTCGTGTAGTCCTGATTGGCAGTCTTTCCATTCGTTCCCGATACATACACACCAATCTTGTCGTCATACAGGTTCTTGGGGTCAGTCACCACAGAGACAACAGGCAGATAATAGTCGCGGTCTTTATAGATATACGAGCGGGTCACAACAGGGCTGGGCAGGTAGCCGTTCTTGAACAGACGGAATCTGTAAGTAGTGGTCCAGTCCACCGTGAAATGCCCGTCTGTGCTACGTGTGCCGTTCTCCAACGTAGGAGTCGTTCCATCAGTCGTATACATCAGGGTCGTGCCTGTAGGAATGGTCACCACTACATCAAGCGAAGAGGTGAAGAGCGTACCAGGTTGGTTCACCACAGGAGCCTCCAACTGCTCTGTAGCAAATTGGCTCGTTCCATTCGTTGCGGTTGGTGTTGGCTCAGCAGTCCATCCCCATTCGTCGCCTCCGTCCGTCTTACGAGCATACGAAGCACGCATGATGGCTGCAGGATAGTCCTGACTGACAATCAGATTACCTTGTTCGTCTGAAATATATATGGTACCTCCATCTGTATCCAGTTCCATATTCACTTGTGTGTTGAGCCATTTCTCACCCACATCCTTACGGGTGTCAGCATGATCAAACCACAGGGTGAAGTAGCCATGAGCAGGCACACTCCCGATTCGTCTCGGCAGCATAGCCTTCTTCAAGTTGTTTGGATCGTCGCTCACCCAATACAGACCGATATTCGCCGACTCATCCGTTGGGTTATAGAGTTCCACCCATCCACCGTAGTTCCAGGAAGGGTCAACAAACATATCAACGTTCGCAACCATGATTTCATTGATAATCATCGACTCTTTCGATCCACCCGTCGAACGTACCGTCACCTTTGCGGTAGCCTGCAAGTTCGTACCGTCAGTCGTCGTAGCTGTAATCACAGCTTCACCACGTCCTATACCAGTCACATGACCTTCTGCATCTACAATAGCAACGTTAGGGTTCAACGACTCCCATACCACCTTCTGAATCGTTGCATCTGTAGGCTGCAATCTGGCTGTAAATCCTATGGTCTCATCCACGTTTATAGCAACCGAAGCAGGGAAAATCTCAATCGATTCTACTGCGACCAAGTCGCCAAACAGTTCCAGTTTCCAGTTGTCGCAGCAAGTCCAGTCGCCCGACAGCGTATAATCCTTGACGATTCCTATCCTCAAATTTCCATCTGCAGGAACCGTCACTTCCAATGTATTCTGATAATAGCCAGCCTCGAACCAGAAATAGGCAGCCTCCATATTGTTTGGAATCACCAAACCGGTACCCACACCACTCACTCCTCCTCCAAGGCTCTCGCTGAGCGCAGCACTCGAAGCAAGTGCAATAGGCGTATATTGTTCATCCTCCGTCGAGATTGCATACAGAAAAGCAATCTGCGACGATTCGGGGTCACCTGAAGTATAGTTGAAATAGTCATTACGAGCATCACCGGAACGGTAGAAAGCACTCAGACTCAGTCGATATCTGCCAGGAGTCAGGCCTGTCAGATTCTGATATGTATCATAAGTACGCTGATAATGTTCTGCGTTTTCACGTGGTTGATAAGCGCCCCATGCCGTACCTTCCCAGCCCGACAAGTCGTCATTTTCAAATCGTGGATTTGTCACGTAACTGTCCGTAACGTCAATCCAACCCTTTTGCGCCATTATTGGTAAAGTAGTAAATACGAGCGCAATTACAATAAGACTAGTAATTCTT
Source organism: uncultured Bacteroidales bacterium (assembly GCA_902797255.1). Taxonomy (GTDB): domain Bacteria; phylum Bacteroidota; class Bacteroidia; order Bacteroidales; family Bacteroidaceae; genus Colivivens. The sequence goes on from CADBSN010000044.1 coordinate 28,852, forward strand.
CTCATTTTCTGATTGATTAGTATTTTATGTTTTGAATTTGTTTTTTGATTTATTGTTTATCACCTCACTTTTCAACTCTAAACTCTATATTTGGCTTTGCCAAATCCCTGCAAAGTTACACATAATTCATAAAACACAATCACAAATTAACAAAAAACAACCCAACTCCCCGAAAAACAACATTTCTTAACACCTGCTTTTCACTTTTTTTCGTACCTTTGTATTCCATTTCGAGAACATGGACAATAAATAATAAATAAGTTTCGCAAGCTTCACTTTATTGAAGTTAACGGCCTTACGGCCTCGAAGTTAGCACTTCGTTCGACAATACCACGGGTTGTTAACATCAGCTGTCTTTCGTCGGAGCGAAGAGCATAGCTCAAGCGGTAACTTCGAGCATAGCGATAACTTCGATAACTTCGAGCGCAGCGATAAATCCGAAAAAAGAGATAACAACCGAAAAGTTGAACTAATAAATAAAACTCAGTTTATGAAGAAAATGATTCTTATGGCCTTTGCTGCCACAACATGCGTCCTCCCCATCATGGCAGACGACGTAACAGAAGTTGTCTCAACTAGTGAAATAGAACCTACTAGTGAGACAATAGAGACGAATGAGACAATCGAAACCAGCGAATTCGAGCCTGTCGGCACCCCAGGAGCAGGTTTCATCACCTCTAAGTTCAACACGACCATTGAGAAAGCACTCAACAAGCAGACAGCCAATCCTTTCCTGCCCCTGCCTTATGGACGTAATCTCACAGATCTCACCACAGGTCCAAAGTTCGGAGCTTATTTCATTGGCAAATACGGCTATAGCGACCAAGACGGCAAAAAAGGAGGCGACGGATTCAGCCAGCGACTCACACGTGCATACGTTGATGG
>CADBSN010000045.1 GCA_902797255.1 uncultured Bacteroidales bacterium
CAAATTTCACTTCTCTTATCATAGTCTTATTTACTATTTGACGATTTAACTATTTACAATTTCTATTATTTAGTCATTCATTATTTCTTTATTGAGCAATTCGTCTATTACCTTATTTATTATTACAATCAGATATTCTTCATTTCGCCCTTGATGATATTGGTTTTAACAGTAACGATTGATGCCACGATAATCTTGAGCAACTCTAAATTCTCATCGTATAATTCTTTCAACAGTTCCTGCTTTTTATTCCGCTTTCACCAATCAACTCAATCCAGTGAGAAGTCTCGTCCAATTCCTCTTCCACTATTTTCAGTTTGTTCAGGAAATCCTTGTCGGACTTCGCAAGGCAAGCTGCACAATAGTTTGAGTAGGGTGATGTCCCAGAGCGCATAATTTGGTTTGCTAACGCTTTTGATGATACCGAATGTGGCATCTCGTCGACAAGCCGTATGATTCTCAGCGCAAACTGTTTCAACCGGAACTTTAACTCTGCCTCTGTCATGATGAAAATGAACAAATAGAGAATAATCCAATTAACAATAAATAGTCAATAGAAAATTGTCCAATTGTAAATGAGACTATTCTTTACGTGGGTCGATTGATTTAACTGCACCTTGTTCTGGTTTTGTGCGGCCATATGTACCAGTCACACTCTTGAGAGCTTCGTCTGCAGGAACACCCTTCTTTACGGCATCCATGAACTTGCCCATGTGTACGAATTCGTATCCGCATACCTGATTGTCGCTGTCGAGGAACATCTTAGTGATGTAGCCTTCGGTGAGCTGGAGGTAGCGAGTACCTTTTGCCTTGGTACCATAGAGTGTACCACACTGTGAAACGAGACCCTTACCGAGGTCCTCGAGTCCTGCTCCGATAACGAGACCACCTTCAGAGAATGCACTCTGAGTACGTCCGTAAACAATCTGCAGGAAGAGTTCACGCATAGCGGTATTGATTGCGTCGCAAACGAGGTCGGTGTTGAGTGCCTCAAGGATGGTCTTACCAGGGAGAATCTCTGATGCCATAGCTGCTGAGTGAGTCATACCAGAGCAACCGATGGTTTCAACGAGACATTCTTCGATGATTCCGTCCTTAACGTTCAAACTGAGTTTGCAGCAACCTTGCTGAGGTGCACACCAACCAATTCCGTGTGTCATACCAGAGATGTCCTTGATCTCCTTAGCCTGAATCCATTTTCCTTCTTCTGGAATTGGAGCTGGGCCGTGGTTAGGACCTTTGGCAACACAGCACATTTCTTGTACTTCTTTTGAATAAACCATAATAAATAAAAAATTTGTTATATAACTAATAGCTGTTAATATATAATCTTAAAACTGTTGCAAAGATACAAAATAATTCGCTTCGCGCAAAATGCTACGCCTCAAAAAATCAAATTAATATGTTTTTTATACGGCTTAAACGCATTTTTGAAAATTGAAAATTGAATTTATTTTTAAATTTTCTTGCTTATTCGTGTCGGATGGCATCGATTGGGTCCATATTTGCAGCCTTGCGAGCAGGGATATATCCAAAGAGGACTCCTATGACTACGCAGACTCCGAAGGAGAGGAAGATAGACCATGCGGGTACGATGCTCGGCATACCCATTTTGGGCAAGACACTCGAGGCTCCTATGCCTAACAATACGCCGAAGATACCTCCGGTGAGGCTGATGAGGATGGACTCTATAAGGAACTGCACACTGATGACGAAACCTGTTGCACCTACTGCCATACGCAGACCAATCTCCTTGGTACGTTCGGTGACACTAACGAGCATGATGTTCATGATGCCGATACCTGCAATGAGGAGTGAGAAACCTGCTGCGATACCAAGAATCATGGTGACTGTATCCATTGTGTTGGACATCGTTTCCATCATCTCTGCCTGAGAACGGATATTGAAATCATCAACTGCATCATCTTTTAATTTATGCGAGCGACGCAGGATCTGTGTCAGCTCTTCGATGGCGTGATCAGACAGCTCTTCTGTTATGGCTGAGCAGACAATCGAACCATAATAGGTCTGGGCAGAGATACGTTTCATCACACATGTATAAGGTGCGACAATCACGTTGTCCTGGTCCATTCCCCAGCTGTTGTATCCTTTTGACTTCAATACGCCTATCACCTTCATTGGGATGGACTTGAAACGGATGTTCTTACCAATAGGGTCACCTCCGCCAAACAATTCGTCAACGATGGTTTTACCCACTACGCACACCTTGGACGACTTACGAATGTCTTCTTCAGAGAAGAAGTCTCCGTCCATAATCTCCCATTGCCTGATTTTCAGGTAGTCGGTCGATTCTCCGTATATGGTCGATGTGGTGTTGCTGTTACCATAGATGACCTGTCCGCTTGCTGACACTTCAGGCGATACGTAAGTCACGTATTTCTTCTCGTTCATGATGGCTTCGAGGTCTGCGGGCTTGAGGGTCTGCATCTGAGCTGGGTCACGACGCACACCTCCACGCATATCTGCACCCGGGCGGATGGTGAGTAGGTTGGTACCTTGCTTGGCCAACTCTTCACGGATGCTTTCTTTCGATCCCTGTCCGATACTCATCATGGTGATGACTGCTCCTACTCCGATGATGATACCCAACATGGAGAGGAACGAACGTAGCTTGTTGCTTGCTACGGCACGCAGGGATACTTTAAATAAATTCAGTATATTCATTGTTTTTAATCGTCTTGTGGTGCTGGTAACAGAGCCAGCGCTTCGGCTGCTGATTTGATGTTGTGGTTAATGGTGTCTTCACGAATCTTTCCGTCACGCAAATTGATGTTGCGAGAGGAGTATTCTGCAATCTCGGGGTTGTGGGTTACGAAGATGATGGTGTGTCCCTTTTTGTAGAGTTCCTGAAACAGCACCAGCACCTCGAATGAGGTACGAGTGTCAAGGTTACCTGTTGCTTCGTCGGCCAGCAAAACGGCTGGGTTGTTGACTAATGCACGAGCAATAGCTACACGTTGCATCTGTCCACCAGACATCTGGTTTGACTTGTGATTGAGACGGTCGCCCAGTCCTACTGCTTCGAGTGCCTTGATGGCAGCCTCGCGACGTTGCTTGGAGTTGTACTTGTTGTTGTACATCAGTGGCAGTTCGACATTCTCCACAGCGGTTGTGTTGGCCAGCAGGTTGTAGTTCTGGAAGATGAAACCAATCTTCCTGTTGCGGAGATGGGCACGCTGACTCTTCGACATCTTCCTTACGGCTACTCCGTCAAGATAGTATTCACCCGAAGTAGGGGTGTCGAGACATCCTAATTGGTTGAGCAAGGTAGACTTGCCAGAGCCTGAAGTACCTTGAATGGTCACGAACTCGCCTTCATGAATCTTGAACGATACTCCACGAAGGGCCTTCACTACTTCGGAGCCAACATGGAAATAGCGTTTGACATTATCGAGTTCGATGACGACTTTATTTTTGTTCTCTTCTTCTTTCATGCGTAAGAATCGTTTTTCTGTTTAGTTTCCACCTGGACGTGCTCCACCTGCTGGACGGCCTCCTGCTGCACCTGCGCCTGCTGCTCCAGCACCTGGACGTGCTCCTGCTCCTGCTGCGCCTGCACCCTGACGGCTGTTATTTCTGTTTCTTGGACCTGGCATGAATGGGTTAGTGGCAGTTTCTTCTACCTCTTCTTCAGGCATTACAAATTCGGTAATTACTTCGGTACCTTCCTTCACACCTGATACAATTTCGGTATAGACACCGTTTGTACGACCTGTCTGTACTGGGATGGCCTTGAAGTCCTTTCCTTCGCGTACCCATACTTTCATCATACCTTCGCAGTCGATAATCTTCTCGTCGTCTTGCATCAGCAGTTCATTAGGTGTGAAGCGGAGTGCCTTTGATGGAACAGACAGGATGTCGTGCATCTCCATGGTGTAGATGGTCACGTTGGCTGTCAGACCTGGTTTTAGTTTCAGCGATTCGTTTGGAGCAGAGATGACTACCTCGTAGGTTACAACGTTGCTCTCTGTTGTGGCCTGCTGGCGCACCTGGGTTACAGCACCCTCGAAAGTGTCGTCAGGATAGGTGTCGACGGTGAATGCTACTCGCTGTCCTTCTTTCACTCCACCAATATCAGCTTCGTCGATATTAGCAATTACTCGCATATTCGTGAGGTCTTGAGCAATGATGAAGAGGGTAGGAGTGGTCATCGCAGAAGCGACGGTCTGTCCTTCTTCGACCTCACGGCTCAATACGATTCCGTCAATCGGTGAGGTGATGGTAGCATAGCCCAGGTTGGTCTGTGCTTTCTGCACACTCATCTGTTGCATCGCTACTTGCTGGGTGGCCTGCTCATAGCTTAGGCGAGCGTTTTCGTAGTCGTTCGCACTTACAAGTCCTTTCTCGAAGAGCTGCTTATAACGGTTGAAGTTCGATGTCTGATAGTTGAGGTTACTCTGGTAGTTTGACAGATTGCTCTTTGCTGAGGCGAGTTCGCTCAGCAGGTTGGTCTTGTCGAGTTCAGCAATCACCTGACCCTTGTGCACCTCGCTGTTATAATCGACATAGATGCGGTCAATGATACCTGAAACCTGTGTACCGACTTCTACCTGAGTGACAGGTTCGATGGTACCTGTTGCCGTAATACTGGTTGAGAGGTCTTGCTTCTCAACGGTTGCCATAGTGTAAGTCACCTTGGCATCTTGTGAACATGCTATGAGCATCGTGCTTGCAAAAGCTATCAATGCTGCTAATTGGAAGAATGATTTGTTCATATTGTTATTTTTTTAAATCTTCGCTTTAAAAGAAGTTATCGCTTCGCTCGAAGTTATTGAAGTTATCGCGTTGCTCGGAGTTATCACTTCGTTCGACGAATCTTTGCTGGTGATTACATCCTCTATCTATTGTCGGAGCGAAGAGCATTGCTCTGGGCGGTAACTTCGAGGCCGTAAGGCCGCTAACTTCGTTAACTCCGTTAACTTCGTTAATCTTTTTACAACTTAAGTGGCTCTCCCTGATAGAATCTCAACATGGCTATGTTGTAGAGTGTGGTATATTTACTCTGCAACATCTGCTGCTCTGCTTGGAGCAGGTTGGTCTTGCCTGATGTGAGTTCGACGATGTTCTTCAGTCCGAGACGGAACTGCTCGCTCACTAGGTCGTAGCTCTCTTGCATACTCTGCACGTTGGTCTTCGCATAGATATATTGCTGCTGAGCCGTGTAGGCATTCAGCCAGTAGTTCTCGATATTGCTATAGAGGGTCTTTTGTGCGTCTTGTAATTGCAGTTCGCTGTTGTATTGTGTCAGACGTGCTTTGCGTACATTCGTCATATTCTGTTTCTGGTCGAAAATAGGTACCTGAACCGAAATGCCCAACGAATTGCTGAGGTTGGTCTTCACCTGCTTGAAGAATGCGGTGTGGATACCACTTGAGTTGCTGGTTCCCATGCTGGCATTCAGACTCACGGTTGGCAGATAACCAGCTTTTGCGATGCTGACCGCCAGTTCGCTTGACTCTACGTTGAGTTTGCTGCTCTTGATTTCTGGTCGCATGTTCATCGCTGCCTGATAGACCGATGCTTTGTCTGGGATTGGTGCCAAGACTGCTGACTCCTCTATGTTATTAACTGCTACGTTGAACTCCTGAACATCTATCAGTTCCAACAACTGCTTCAGTTGCAGTTTGTTGTTCTCCAACTGCGACTTGCTGTTCACGATGTTGTATTCGTCCTGCGACACCTGAGCTTCCAGTTGCACGAGGTCCACCTTGGCCAGACTACCGAGATTGACCATTACTTTCGCACGGTCGCGCTGTTGCTGCGAAGCCTTTAGGATTTCTTCGTTCACCTTCACGGCCTCTGTCTGATACAGAATCTGAACGTACAGCTGAGCAATCTGCTCTTGGATGGAGTTCGCTGTGCGTTCTGTGTCCAGTTCTCCCATCGCCTGAGTATATTCGCTCTTCTTGATGTTCTTGGTGTTACGTCCACCGTTCCAGATAGTTACACTTGAATTCAAACCATAACTGCCGTTATAGCTTGTTGTGTTTCGTGTGGTTGTCATGGTACCGTTCGTCAGGTTAATAGTTGATTCACTGAATGGTCGCCATGAACCGTTTTGGTTCGTACTGAACGAAAGGGTAGGGAATAGTGCAGCTTTCGACTGCTTCACGTCAAGTTCATTTTGTGCATTTGTCAACCTACTTTGTTTCAGTTGAATGTTGTTCTCTAACGCGTAATCAATACACTCTTGCAGCGTCCACTGATGCTGAGCGTACAATCCCGTGCTCGTTAGACAGGCTCCTAGAGCCAAGGTAATTAATTTTCTCATATCTGTTTTAGATCTAATATCTAATGGCTTAGGGAACTTTCTCCCCGTTAAAAAAAAGAAAGCAGCCGGCCTATAAGCCGGGTTCTGTCATCACGCGGACGTGATGGTCTGTCATTTATCCTGATTGTATGTTGCCACACAATTCTAGCGTTCTACCCTGTAGCTCGGACGAGCAGCCCTCATACGCTACTATACATGAACTTGCAACTTCCAAGATGCACAGCCAGCATGTCACCATACCGCTGGTAGGCTCTTACCCTACCTTCTCACCCTTACCTTCATCAGGCGGTTGTTTTCTTCTGCATTACTCAACCCTCGCGGATTGCTTCTATATTAGGAAGTGGAATGCTCTGTGTTGCCCGGACTTTCCTCTCGCATACCGTTGTAGCTCGAAGTCTACCAGCATATACTAGCGACAGACCGTCCGACTGCTTTCTAAATTGCAAAGGTACGAAATAATTGCAATATAGCAATTAGCAATTACTGTTTTTTGCACTTTTTTACGATTATTTAGTATTTTTTGTCGCTCACCAGTATTGTCAAGCGTTACATTTCATGTAAAAACAGCGTTTGGAGTATTCTCCCGATTCATGTCTTATTTCACCACTTCACGCTCAAAAAAGTCTAGGAAAAAGGGCCAGTTGGGACCTGCTTCATGTCCTCCGTGATGCTGGCGATAGGTGAGGCGACCATTCATCAGTCCGTTATCCATACCAGGGAAGAGGTCTGTTCCTACCCCTTGATAGCCGAGCAGTTCATAGACGGGCGAAGCCTTAGAAGCAGAGATGAACGATCCAACCACATCCTGCCATTTGTCACCGCTCCAACTGCCTGTAGAGATGAAGCAAGCACGTGGAGCACAGAGTGCAATGAGTTCGTGTTGGTCAACAGGTATGTCGTTTTCTGTTAACGGTTCTGCTCCGTATTTGATAAGGTTTCCACATACCCAATGATATTCTTCATGTGAAACAATGTTGCCGATGCTTTCGCCACAGTCACGACGCCATCCTGCTGCACCTGCCTTGCCCGATGATGCGATGAATCCAGCTGCGATTCTTTCTTCAAATGCCATCGCTACGAGTGATGCTTTCCCATAGCGTGATACACCTTCTATGGCACATTTTTTTGCATCGAATGTTTTGTCGGTCTCTAAATAGTCCAGCAGGCGTGAAAGGCCCCATCCCCAGGCACGTAGCGAACCCCAGTCGGTTGGCTGTCGATGCTCACCTTTGTTGCAGAGACCGATGATGCCGTTTGTCAGACCTGAGCCTGAATCGGCCTGGATGGAAGAGGGATTGATGGTTGCGGCAGCCCAACCACGTTCAATCACCATCTGCTGCCAAGACACGGAGCCTGCACGGGTGCGTGTGGGGTCACCAACTCCGAATCCGAATTCTATGATGACGGGCATGTTTTGTTTACCGTTATCAGGATATACAATATTGGCTTGAATCTCAACCGTGATGGAAGGATAGCTTGAGTTGTCGACCACACCTTTCAAATAACGGACTACAACAGGAGTGCCTGCAAAGTCCTTCTTCTCCTCATTCGTTATTTCCCATTTCACACTGGGTACATTTGCAGGAATACGACCGTAAACATTATCCTCAAACAGGCGTACAATTTCCGGACGGCGCACCTTATACCACATTTTGGCCGTTGTGACCTTCTTGCCGTTTTCAGTCACGAGCGGATTAGGATAGAACGGATAGGGGTTGGCAATAAGTTCATCATAATTAGGATGCTTGGTCTCGTCCTGACTATTCGGTTGGCGACCTTCACGGGGCTGACCGACTCCTACTTTTGCCAACATGTCGGCATAATCGGCTGCCGCAATCTTGCGAAGGCTGTCCTGTCGTGCAGGGTTACCACCGCCGAACATCATGAACTGTGCATTTGCCGTATATGGAATGCAAACCATAAACAATACCCATAAGAAATAATTCAAAGTTTTCATAATGACACCTTATTTATAATTTGTAAAAAGAATTTGAGTGCAAATATAAGTAAATATATTCAATGATGTATCTTCAACACGTTATTTCTGCGCAAATGCGAAAAAATACATGAAGAATAATGAAACTTTCGTTCGCTGTGTGTCAATTATCAGATTATTTTGTAACTTTGCAACATTAGAATACGAATGACTTAACAATGACAGACAACCAACAAGAGATATTTCCGTTAGTCGACGAAGAAGGCAGGGTAGTGGGTAAGGCCACTCGTGGCGAATGTCACAGTGGTTCACATCTGCTGCATCCGGTGGTTCATCTTCATGTGTTTAACCCACAAGGCGATGTGTATCTGCAGAAACGCCCAGAGTGGAAGGACATTCAGCCAGGAAAATGGGACACTGCTGTGGGGGGACATATAGATGATGGAGAGACCCCTCATGAGGCTTTATGCCGAGAAGTGCGTGAAGAACTCGGCATCACGGATTTCACACCCGAATTCATGGGCAAGTATGTGTTTGAGAGCAAGCGCGAGCGTGAATTAGTGTATGTCCATCGTACCGTCTATGAGGGCCAGATTCAGCCATCGAAAGACGAACTTGACGGAGGACGCTTCTGGACCATAAAGGAGATTCGCGAAGCGATGGGGAAGGGTCGGCTCACACCAAACTTCGAAAGTGAGTTCCAACGTTTTTTTTATGAATGATTAATATCTTTATCAAATAACTAAACAGAAGACAAAATGAAAAGAATTCTTCTTTGTTGCATGGTGGCATTGGCCACAATGTCCTGCAATGCCCAGTTAAAGATCTCAGGGATAGTAAAAGTGACTGGAGGTCAGATACAAGGTGTAGCCGAACAAGACTTGATGGTCTTCAAAGGTATTCCGTTTGCCGCTCCTCCTGTTGGAGAACTAAGATGGAAAGCACCTCAACCCGTCATCCCGTGGGAAGGTGTCCGTAGTGCCGAAAAGTTCGGTTCCAGTCCTATGACGAGTATGGGAATGCAACGTGATGCCAGCGAAGACTGCCTGTACCTGAATGTGTGGACACCGGCAAAGTCAGCAAAGGACAAGCTGCCTGTGATGGTTTGGATTTATGGTGGTGGTTTTTCAATGGGAACGTCCTCAACCTATAACGGGGCTCCAATTGCCCGTGAAGGTGTTGTGCTCGTCACAATCAACTACCGAGTTGGCAAATTAGGATTTTTTGCTCATCCTGAACTGAGTGCCGAGAATCCGGAACATGTTTCGGGCAATTATGGCATCCTTGATCAGATAGCCGCACTTAGATGGGTGAAAGATAATATTGCTACATTTGGAGGTGATCCATCGAAGGTGACCATCTTTGGCGAGTCGGCTGGAGGTATCTCTGTAAGCATGCTGTGTGCATCTCCTTTGGCTAAGGGTTTGTTCTCTGGAGCCATCTCACAAAGCGGCAGTTCGTTCGGACCTATCCGACCAAAATCCTACCCAGGCGAAAATATGAAGTCGCTGGCTCAGTCTGAGAAAGAGGGTGTTTCCTACGCAGAGTCAGTAGGTGCTAAATCCATCAAAGACCTTCGTGCGATGAGTCCTGCAGAACTGAGTCGTCAGACAGTTGTAACGGGTGGAGCTTGGCCTATTGTTGATGGATATGTGATACCTGATGACCAGTACAAACTGTATGAGGCAGGCCGCTACAATGATGTGGCACTCCTTATTGGCTATAATTCCGATGAGGGCGACAGCTTCGGATTCACAGAAGACCCGACTCAACACATAGCTTCTGTTCGTGAACGTTATGAAGATTATGCCGACCAACTGCTGGCAGTCTATCCTTTAGTGGATGGTAAGGTGGTCAAGGCAACACGTGATCTTGGACGCGATTCCGCCTTTGGCTGGGGCACATGGGTGTGGGGACGATTGCAAAACAAGACAGGTAAGAAGCCTGTGTATATGTATTATTTCGATCAAGACCCCATGTATCGACAGGGCGACCGCCGGTATGGCCATCGCTCGCCACACGGACAAGATGTCGATTTCGTCTTCCAGAGTCTTCGTCCAAATACCAATAATCCCACCGATAAGGCACTTGCGAAATATATGCTGAAATACTGGACCAACTTTGCCAAGTATGGTAATCCTAACGGCACAAAGAAAGACCCAGAGCTACCCACATGGCCGCTGTTCAAGAACGAACAGTCACAAGTGATGGTATTGACGGGTGAAGGCCCCCATCCGGCACCAGTAGCGTCAGAAGATGCCATGAAGGTACTCGACAAGTATTTTGCATGGCGACGGTCGCAGGAATCCAAATAAAAGCAACGGAGCGGTTAGAGGTTATCACCTTTAGTCGCGTCAAATGCTCTTATAGCTATCTCTATCAGTTTTCTGTCTGCCATGAAAGAAGTGTAGGCAATCTTGACGAATTGCCAGTTCCCTGTTATCAGAAATACTCCAATACATTTCTTGATGGTAGGCCAGAAGGCATTGCGGTTCGTGCGCATAAAGTCTTTGATAATCTCCTCGTTGCTGATGCCGTATGACTTCAGCAGTCCCATGCTGACGATACCAGTCCGGTCTTTGCCAGCCGTACAATGATAGAGGGTGCGGATACCATTCTCTGCATTCTGTCTCAAGGTTGCCACCGCTTTATCCAGTTGGCCACGCGAATACTCATCCGTCACAACCTCTTTGTAGAGCGCCTTGAAGTCCGGCAGCATAGCCAGCAGCTTCTCAGGATGCTTCCGTAGATTACGGAGAATCGTCATAGGGTCAGAGCCCGTCTCATGGGTGATGCCGAC
>CADBSN010000046.1 GCA_902797255.1 uncultured Bacteroidales bacterium
AAGGCTGCCGACGAATATGACCAAGCTGCTTACGATACGATGAAAGCCTACTACGATGCCGTAGAAGCCCTGAAGGAAGAGGCCGTCCATTTGGTACGCAGCATGCCGCGATGGGAACCTAGTCGTCGTAACGGATTGCGTTTCGAAACAGAGATGACAATTCCTATCAACTTCAAGCTGATGAAATAGTCCCCCTATCCCCCAAAGAAAATGTAAAAACTGAAAAAAATGTAAGTCCTTTGGGGGGGAAAGAAAAAAGCAAAGGCGCTCGGACAATGGTTCGAGCACCTTTTGTTTGTATAATATTTCTAAAATCATCACTCATAATTAAAATATATTTCGTAACTTTGCTGCCGAAATGATAATGAATTACGATGTCATAGTAGTAGGAGCAGGACATGCAGGATGTGAGGCAGCATGTGCTGCTGCACGTCTTGGTGCGAAGACCTGTCTGGTGACGATGGACATGAACAAGATTGCACAGATGTCGTGCAATCCTGCTGTGGGTGGCATCGCAAAAGGCCAGATTGTACGTGAAATTGATGCATTGGGTGGCATGATGGGTATCGTAACAGACCGCTGCTCCATCCAATTCCGCATGTTGAACCTCTCGAAAGGGCCTGCCGTATGGAGTCCTCGTGCTCAGTGTGACAGAGGCAAGTTCATCTGGGCTTGGCGTGAGGTGCTGGAAAACACTCCCAACCTACATATCTGGCAAGATCAGGTGTGCGAGTTGATAACAGAAGAGTCAAGGGTCAAGGGTCAAGAGGTGAGAGGCGTAAAGACCATCTGGGGTGCTGAATTGAGGGCGAAGTGTGTGGTGATTACTGCAGGCACATTCCTCAACGGATTGATGCACATCGGAAGAAAGCAGATAGCTGGTGGACGTATTGCAGAACCTGCTGTGAGCGGTTTGACGGAATCCATCACGAAACTTGGCATCCGTAGCGGCAGGATGAAGACAGGTACACCTGTACGTATCGACAAACGGAGTGTGGATTTCTCGCAGGTGGACATTCAGGATGGCGACACGACCTTCCACCGTTTCTCATTCATGTCGGAACCACGTCGGTTGCAGCAACTCCCCTGTTGGATGTTCAAGACAAACAAGGAGGTGCACGAGATACTGCGCTCAGGCTTGGCTGACTCTCCGCTCTACAACGGACAGATACAAAGCATAGGTCCTCGCTACTGCCCCAGCATCGAGACCAAACTACATACTTTCCCAGATAAGGAGGAACACCAATTGTTCCTAGAACCTGAGGGCGAAACGACCAACGAACTGTACCTCAACGGTTTCTCGTCGTCTCTGCCGATGGACATTCAGATTGAGGCGCTGAAGAAGATACCTGCCTTGAGGAATCTGGTGGTGTATCGTCCTGGTTACGCCATCGAGTACGACTATTTCGACCCTACCCAGCTGACCCATTCGCTGGAATCGAAGATGGTGGAAGGATTGTTCCTTGCAGGTCAGGTAAACGGTACGACGGGTTACGAAGAGGCTGCAGGACAAGGACTGATAGCAGGTATCAACGCAGCCATCAAATGTGGTGGAGGCGAACCATTCACGCTGAAACGCAACGAAGCCTACATAGGTGTGCTGATTGACGACTTGGTGACGAAAGGTGTGGACGAACCCTATCGCATGTTCACATCAAGAGCCGAATACCGCATCCTACTTCGACAGGATGATGCTGACATGCGCTTGACGGAACGCAGTTACAAACTGGGATTGGCATCGGAGGAGCGCTACCAGTATCTGCAGAAGAAACGCGATGAAATCGACCATTTTATCGAGTTTGCACAGAACTTCTCCATCAAACCAGCCCTCATCAACGATGCTTTGGCCCAGATAGGTACCACTCCGCTGGAACGTGGATGCAAGTTGGTAGACCTGTTGGGACGACCTAATGTCACCATCGATAACCTCACGCCACATATCAAGGCTCTCAAGAATGAGACAGATAAGATCAAGGAGCGCAAGGAGGAAATCCTCGAAGCAGCTGAGATACGCATCAAGTACAAAGGCTACATAGAACGCGAAAACATGGTGGCAGAGAAGATGTTACGACTAGAGAACATCAAGATT
>CADBSN010000047.1 GCA_902797255.1 uncultured Bacteroidales bacterium
ACGAGTGCCACTTGGAAAGATGCCATCAAGCAGGGGAAACCTGAAGAACTGACGTTCAACGGTCACGAGGGTGGTCGTATCGTGAATAAGATTGACCTCAGCAACTCATGGCTGTCGCTTCTTGCTGGCGCGAATATCGAAATGGTGTTCGACAACTACTTCTATTACGATGAGGAATACGATAAGATGGTAGGGGTGGTGTTCGTCTATTCAGAGGTTAGCAATCCTAAAAACAAATACGAGGCTATAGCTTATACTGCTATACAAGCGCTTAGTGGTGCTTTGGGCTATACTGATCCTACAACTGGTAATACTACACTTGCTACTATGTTCGAACATCATGACATGATTGACTTCTTTAAGAAACATTTCCATATTAAGAAGACAACTAAGAAGTGTATTGCTAACTATGTGGGAACACCACAGACACCAGGCATTGAACTATGTGGCGATACTGCAGATATCGACATACAAATACTGATAGGCTGCCCAGGACCAGAGGATGAAGAAGATGATAATAATAAGAATAAAAATAAAAATAACAATCCTTCAATTGATCCCCCAATTATCGGTGATCCTCCAATTGATCCCCCAATTATTGGTGACCCTCTAATTGACCCCCCAATAGATGATTTAGGGCCAGGAAAAAACGGTAAAGGGTATGTTGCTAATTCAAAGAGCAAGTTTGCAGTCATCGGGCAACTCAACAATGCAAGTGTCGAAAAGCCTTTCGCAGAAAACGATACCTACATCTACTTCATGCAATCAACCTATGGAGACAATGCGGTGCTGGCTGTCAATAAACAGACAGGCGAGTTGACAGAAGTTGTGCCTGGCAAACGCAAGGGTGACAGACCAGGCATCATCAGCATAGGTGCATACGGCAAGGATCTCTACCTTGATGTGCAAGGAATTGGAATCGTGCGCTACAATGGAAAGGATGTCAAGACATCCGAATTGATTAGCGCGATAGATCGGGGCTTTATGGATAATTTCAAGAAGATTGTGTTCTCACCTAACGGACGCTATATGGCATACGGCGGACAGAACTGCCATAATTATGTCTTCGACTTGCAGAACGGCAACAAAGTCATTAAGGGCTTCCACGACGGACTGGAAGACTTCATCGTTACCGATGATGGCGACTTCTTCGGTGTGAACAACTATCGTGCTTTGGTCTATCGCAACAACGGCAACCCAGATGGCGACCCTACCAGCGTCATAGAGATGAACGACCTGCTCAAGGAAAAGCCTATATCCTTACGCCTGATAGGTGATGATGTCTATATCGTTGGTGGCATGAGGGTGATGAAGACTCCTGCTAAGAAGTTCGAATGGACAGAGACGGCACGAATCACATCTGATGGTCTGAGGTTATACGACGGAGCATTTGGCGCCAAGGGTTCGGGATTTGCTTATATCGGCGATCGTGCACTGAACCGCTTCGTCCATTTCAGTACCTCCGGTACGTCACATACCATGCTGAAGAAACTCGCTACCGGCATGAATGTAGGACGGCGTGAACCACTCACAGTTGAAACCGCCAGCCACATTTATATTGACAACTTGGGAAATATCTGGATGGTAGAACAGTCGGGTGCTGGTTTCGTCGTGGTCTATAACCCGAATGGCATCGTCGGACTGAAGACCCTTGCAGGTCAGTTTGTGAAACAGAAGTAATTCTACAGACATCCTCGAAACTATCATGAGTCGACTCGAAGCATATCGGGCCGACTCATGTTGTTCAAATGAGTTACCTCATCTGACAGGGAGATATTTTATTATGGCTTAAGCAAATTCGAAGAGAGCTGTTGAGAGGTAGCGTTCGCCTGTGTCAGGAAGCAGGGCTACGATGGTTTTACCTGCGTTTTCTGGGAGCTTTGCCAACTCGAGAGCTGCATGGAATGAGGCTCCTGATGAAATGCCGACCAACAGGCCTTCCTTGCGTGCCAACCGACGTGAGCCTGCAAAGGCATCTTCGTTGGTTACACGGATAATCTCGTCAACATATTGGTTGCGGAAGTTCTTTGGAACGAATCCTGCACCGATTCCCTGAATCTTGTGAGGACCTGGATTTCCGCCAGAGAGGACTGGTGATGAATCAGGCTCTACCGCTACGATCTTGACGTTTGGATTGTGTTCCTTCAGTCCTTGTCCAACACCGCTCACAGTACCTCCTGTACCTACTCCGGCTACGAAGATGTCAACCTTACCGTCTGTGTCGTCCCATATTTCCTGAGCTGTGGCAAAAGTGTGGATTGCTGGGTTGGCAGGGTTGTCAAACTGCTGGAGAATGCGTGAGCCTTCGATGTTCTGGTTCAGTTCGTTTGCTTTAGCGATAGCACCTTTCATTCCCTCTGCTCCAGGAGTCAACACCAGTTCTGCTCCCAGTGCTTGTAAGAGTTTGCGACGTTCAATACTCATGGTGTCAGGCATCGTGAGGATGAGGTGGTAGCCCTTGATGGCACTTACCCATGCCAGTCCTATACCTGTGTTTCCACTTGTCGGCTCAATGATGGTTGCTCCTGGCTTCAGTGTTCCGTCTTTCTCGGCTACGTTGATCATCGACAGAGCGATACGGTCCTTTACACTACCACCTGGGTTGAACAACTCTGGCTTTACTACGAGATGTGCCTTCAGATTCTCTTCTTTCTCAATATTTGATACCTCGAGCAGAGGTGTGTTGCCTATCAGTTCGGCAAGACTTTTACGTATATTTCCCATAATTGTATAATTTTTTTTAATTATCTAATATTGTTGAAGTTATTACTTTTTTTTGGAGTTATCGCTACGTTTGCACTGTCTAGGGTCTAGGGCCTAGAGTCTAGAGGGCTCTTGACTCTTGACTCTCGACTCTTGGCTTAATAGCTTGGTATCGTCGGAGCGAAGAGCGTAGCTCTGGGCGGTAACTTCGAGGCCGAAAGGCCGCTAACTTCGTTAACTCCGTTTACTCCATTTATTTTTGTCGTGTTTTATGTGTGTTTGCATTTTAAATTTTACTAAATGCCTGATCGAGGTCAGCGATGATGTCATCGATATGTTCTACACCTACAGACAGACGGATGGTGGTTGGTGTGATATGCTGCTCAGCCAACTCTTGTTCGCTCAGCTGTGAGTGAGTGGTGGTGTAAGGATGAATCACAAGGCTCTTCACGTCAGCTACGTTGGCAAGGAGCGAGAAGATCTGCAATGAATCGATGAACTTCCATGCATCATCTTGAGTACCCTTGATTTCGAAGGTGAAGATGCTGCCTCCACCGTTAGGGAAGTACTTCTGATAGAGCTGATGATCAGGGTGAGAAGCAAGTGCTGGGTGGCTCACACTCTTTACCTTTGGATGGTTGGCGAGGTAGTCAACAACCTTCAGTGCATTCTCTACATGACGCTCGATACGGAGAGGTAAGGATTCTACACCCTGCAGCAATATCCAGGCATTGAATGGAGAGATGGTTGCGCCTGTGTCACGAAGGATGACGGCACGAATACGGGTTACGAAGGCAGCAGCACCAGCTACATCAGCGAAGATGGCTCCGTGGTAAGATGGGTCGGGCTTTGCGAGGGTAGGGTACTTGTCGGCATTCGCCTTGAAGTCGAACTTACCGGCATCTACGATCACACCTCCCAGACTGCTACCGTGACCTCCGATGAACTTTGTTGCCGAATGTACCACGATATCAGCTCCGTGCTCGATTGGACGGATGAGGATAGGTGCAAAAGTGTTATCAACGATGAACAGGATGTTGTGTTTGTGAGCAATCTCAGCAATCGCGTCAAAGTTCGTTACGTCGCTGTTTGGGTTTCCGAAAGTCTCTGCATAGATCACCTTTGTGTTCGGACGGATAGCAGCTTCGAGTGCCTTGAGGTCGTTCACGTTGACGATTGTGTTGCTGACACCTTGCGTTGAAAGCGTGTGGGTAATCAGGTTGTAAGAACCGCCATAGAGGTTATCTGCAGCTACGAGGTGGTCACCATTCTGTAAAACGTTCTGCAAAGCATAAGTGATGGCAGCAGCACCTGAAGCGACAGCCAAACCTGCTACACCACCTTCGAGGGCAGCGATACGCTCTTCGAACACACTCTGCGTCGTGTTGGTCAGACGACCATAGATGTTACCTGCACCGCGAAGTCCGAAACGGTCGGCTGCATGCTGAGAATTATGGAAAACGTAACTTGTAGTCTGATAAATAGGTACGGCACGTGCGTCGGTAGCGGGGTCAGCCTGTTCCTGTCCTACATGAAGTTGTAAAGTCTC
>CADBSN010000048.1 GCA_902797255.1 uncultured Bacteroidales bacterium
ATTATGAATTATGAATTATGAATTATGAATTGTTTTGTACCTTTGCCCCCCGAAATTAAAGTTTGAAGGGAAGGACCACTCTTCTTTTCGGATATCTCCCCCTACTTAGGGAGAAGATTTAGGATATAAAAAGTAATAGAAAAAGACAATAAATGCAGAAAAATCTGGTGATTGTAGAGTCTCCTGCCAAGGCGAAGACATTGGAAAAGTTTCTTGGCAAGGACTATAAGGTGATGTCGAGCTATGGTCATATTCGCGACCTTAAGAAAAAAGACTTTGGTGTAGATCTCGATAACTTAAATCCTGAATATGAGATTCCGTCAGACAAGGAATCATTGGTAAAATCGTTGAAGAAGAATGCGAAAGAGGCTGAAACCGTATGGTTGGCTTCAGATGAAGACCGCGAGGGAGAAGCTATCTCGTGGCACTTGGCTCAGGTGCTGGAGTTGAACATGGATCAAACGAAACGTATCGTGTTTCACGAGATCACAAAAAATGCTATCCTCGAGGCCATCAAGACTCCGAGACGTATTGACGTGAATTTGGTGAATGCACAGCAGGCTCGTCGTGTGCTGGACCGCATCGTAGGTTTTAAACTCTCACCAGTATTGTGGAAGAAGCTGAAACCATCATTATCAGCTGGTCGCGTACAGTCGGTCAGCGTACGACTAATTGTAGAACGCGAACGCGAGATTGAGCAGTTCAAAGCCGAATCACACTACAAGGTAGAGGCTACGTTTGCCGTTGAGAACATGGGGCAGACGACTGAATTTCACGCCGATCTAAACACCCGTTTCAAGACTGAAGAGGAGGCAAGAAAGTTCCTTAAGTTGCTCGAAGGCAAGACCTTTACTGTGGCAGATATTACGAAAAAGCCGATGAAGAAAACGCCGGCACCTCCATTTACCACATCAACCCTACAACAGGAAGCTGCCAGAAAATTAGGTTTCACTGTATCACAGACCATGATGGTGGCTCAACACCTGTACGAATCAGGATTCATCACCTACATGCGTACCGATTCTGTGAATCTGTCGACCCTATGTCTGGGTGCCAGCAAGACAGAGATAACGGAGCAATGGGGAAAGGAATACAGCAAAACTCGCAACTACCACACCAGCTCTAAGGGTGCACAGGAGGCACATGAAGCCATCCGCCCAACCTACATGTCACAACACGAGATTACAGGTAACGGACAAGAGCGTAAGCTATATGAACTGATTTGGAAACGAACACTTGCTTCGCAGATGGCAGATGCCGAAATCGAAAAGACAATCGTGAAAATCACGGTTGATGGCACAGACTATGACTTCACGGCAAATGGTGAAGTAGTGCTGTTTGACGGATTCCTGCGTCTCTATCACGAATCGTTTGAAGATGATGAGCAGCAAGATGACGAGACACGTATGCTGCCTAACCTCAAGGCTGGCACACAGTTGCAACCTGTACAAGTTACAGCCACAGAACGTCTGTCTCAGGCTCCTGTAAGATATACGGAAGCGAGTCTAGTGCGCAAGCTTGAGGAATTAGGTATCGGACGCCCTTCGACCTACGCTCCTATTATCTCGACCATCCAACAGCGTGAATACGTAGAAAAGGGTAATAAACCAGGTGAAAAAGTAAAGTTTAAAGTGTTTACTTTAAAATATAAAGGCAAAGAAGAGAAGCTTAAGGAGTCGACCAAGACAGAGACTGTGGGTCAGGAGAAAGCAAAGCTACTACCTACCGATATAGGTGTTGTCGTGAACGACTTCTTGATGCAGTTCTTCCCGGAAATCATGGACTATAACTTCACAGCTAACGTAGAGAAAGACTTCGATGAAGTGGCAGAGGGTAAGGTCGACTGGAAGCAGGTAATCAAAGACTTTTACGGTGACTTTGAACCTCTAGTGGAGAAGACCATGAACGACAAGATGGATCACAAGATGGGGGAACGTGTACTGGGTATTGACCCCCAGAGCGGCAAAGAAGTGACCGTGAAGATTGGGCGATTCGGACCTGTAGTGCAAATAGGTTCGGCTACAGACAGCGAGAAACCACGATTTGCCCAACTGAAGAAAGAACAAAGCATCCAGACTATCACTTTTGAGGAAGCAATGGATCTGTTCAAACTACCTCGCACACTCGGAGAGTACAAAGGGGCAGAGGTGACAATAGGCACAGGACGGTTCGGGCCATACGTACTGTACAAAAAAATGTACGTAAGTCTTCCTGCTCAATACAACCCAATGGATGTAACCCTTGAAGAGGCAATCAAGTTGATTAACGAGAAAAAACAAACCGACGAAAAGAAGCACCTAAAGCAGTTTACAGAAGAACCTGAACTGGAAGTGCTCAACGGACGATTCGGACCATACCTGCACTATAAAGGGAACAACTACAAACTGCCAAAGAGCCAACAAGACCTCGATACCCTCACAGCAGAGAAATGTCTGGAGATTATTCAGGCTCAGGAAAAGAGAGGACAGAAGGGAAAGAAATGAAAATCATATTGATAGGATACATGGGAGCAGGGAAGACTACTCTCGGAAAGGTGCTCGCTAAACAGATGGGGCTGAGGTTCTGCGACCTTGACTGGTACATCGAGGAAAAGAGCGGAACCACCATCTCACAAATTTTCATGCAAAAAGGCGAAGCTGTTTTCCGCAAGAAAGAACAGCAAGCACTCCATGAAGTGATTGGAACAGATGATATTGTGCTGGCTGTAGGAGGCGGTACTCCATGCTTCTATGATAATATCGACTTCATGAACCAACAGGCACACACCGTTTATCTGAAAGCCACATCCGAAACGTTAAAGGCACACATCAAGATGGGGGGAGCTAAGCGTCCATTGGTTGACGGAAAGACCGACGAGGAACTGATACGATATATAGAAGAATCCTTAAAAGAACGTGAACCCTACTATTTGAAAGCACAACATGTGCTGGAGATAGATACTATTACCCGACAGGAACAGATAGACCAATACGTAAAAGATATAGAACTAAGGGTTAAAGGCTAAAAATACTAATCGTAATGGAAAAGCTGACGATTATCAAAGTAGGAGGAAAAATTGTTGAAGAACAGCAATCGCTGGAGCAACTGCTCAACGACTTTGCTAACATCTCAGGAAACAAACTATTGGTACACGGCGGAGGCCGGAGTGCTACACAGATAGCCGCTCAACTAGGTATCGAGACCCAAATGGTAGATGGTCGACGAGTGACTGATGCCAATATGTTGAGAGTGGTGACGATGGTGTACGGCGGATTGGTCAACAAAAATATCGTTGCACAACTACAAGCCCGTCACATCAACGCAATGGGACTGACAGGTGCTGACCTAGACGTAATACGTTCGCATAAACGGGAACCGAATCCTATTGACTTCGGATTCGTCGGTGACATCGACAAAGTAGATGGAGGTAGACTGGCTCACCTCATCAATGCGGGTATCATCCCCATCATGGCACCCCTCACACACGACGGAAAAGGACATTTGCTCAACACAAACGCAGACACTATAGCAGGTGAGGTAGCAAAAGCCCTCACACCTTATTATAATATATCACTTATTTTCTGCTTCGAAAAAGCTGGTGTGATGCGAGACGTAGACGATGAAACCAGTGTGATTCCACATATCAACACATCAGACTTCAAACAACTCGCAGACAACGGGACGATTCAAGGAGGCATGATACCTAAGATACAAAACGCCATCGAAGCTCTCGATGCAGGAGTAAAGGAAGTAATTATCACCAAAGCAACCGCTATAGACGGTAGTAGAGGCACGAAAATAACAAAATAACAAAAAATATTTCGGATGAGCTGTAACTTTTGCACAGTTCATCCGTCTTAATTTATAGAGAGATGAAAGAAGTCAGTTTCAAGAACGATGTGTTACCACTGAAAGACAAGCTCTTCAGAATGGCGTTGCACATCACCTCAAACAGAGAAGAAGCCGAGGATATCGTTCAAGACACACTGATGAAACTCTGGAACCAACGTGATGAATGGAGTGCCATTCAAAACATAGAAACGTACATAATGACCATCTGCCGGAACCTTGCATTAGACGCAATTGATAAGAAAGAACGACAGAACATTTCATTGAACGAAATGGTACATGATCAACCAGACAACTCTCAAATACAGGACGAAACGCTGATAAGGCAGCAACAAATGAACAGCATACAAGCAATCATCCAGCAATTGCCAGAAAAGCAGCGAACCATCATCCTACTCCGTGATATCGAAGAAAAAACCTATCAAGAGATTGCCAACATCATGGGTCTCAGTTTATCAGATGTGAAGGTGAACCTCTTTAGGGCTCGACAAACGTTAAAAAACAAATTTAACAAATCATAAATCGCTAAATTATACCAAGTCGATGAATTATCAGTATATAGAGCAATTGTTAGAACGCTACTGGGATTGCCAGACAACTCTGGAAGAAGAGCAGATTCTTCGCTCGTTCTTCAAACAGGAAGACGTTCCAGCGCATTTGATGCCATATGCACCATTTTTTGCCCTCGAGACAGTAGAGAAAAGCGAGAAGCTAGGCGAGGACTTCGACAAGCGTATCTTAGCGATGACCGAAGAAGGGAACAAGACTGTAGTGGCTAAACAAGTCAAATTTTCCACACGACTCGCTCCATTCTTCAAAGCTGCAGCTGTAGTAGCAGTGATACTCACTATTGCTAATGTCGCAGAGAGAGCCTTGCAAAACAACTCTGTTAGTAACGCAACAGTAGGAATCACAGATACTTACACTAAGAAAGAAGACATCACCGCTAAAATCAAAATCATAGATCACTCCCAATCAGAAGCAATGGCAAAGACAGACTCGCTTAAGCAAGCTCCTGCCATCAACACGGAAGACATGATGTTGGAATAGCTGATGAAAAGACATAATAACAATCATTTTCTTTTATATGCTTTAACTAAAACCGAAGAAAACGAAACTGCGAAGTTTCAATTCTCTCAAAAAACCAATTAAGTTTTAACAAAACTTCGAAACAGAGCTGACAAGAAGTCGGCTCTTTTCGTTTTATTCCAGACATACACAAACTGCAATCTAAAGCACGTTTTATGTTTCAATAAACACATTTACTACTATATTATTTGGTCATAATTGGAACTTTGCGTAAATTTGCAGCCAAGAATTTTGAAATAATATAAAAAACTATGTCAGAAGAATTGGAAATTAAAGAATTAGAAGAAGTCGTTGTCCGATTTTCGGGTGACTCTGGCGACGGAATGCAACTTGCCGGAAACATCTTCTCTACAGTCTCAGCGACAGTAGGTAACAGCATCAGCACATTCCCTGATTATCCTGCAGATATACGTGCCCCACAAGGCTCGTTGACTGGCGTATCAGGATTCCAAGTACATATCGGAGCAGGACAAGTATATACCCCTGGCGATCAGTGCGATGTACTTGTTGCAATGAATGCGGCTGCATTAAAGACACAGTATCGTTACGCTAAACCAGGAGCAGCCATCATCATCGACACAGACTCGTTTGGTCCTAAAGACCTAGAGAAGGCCGCCTTTAAGACAAATGATTACCTCGGCGAGATGGGTATCGATCCAGACCGTGTGATTGCATGTCCCATCACACAGATGGTGAAAGACTGTCTGGCTGATACAGGTTTGGACGTAAAAGCAATGTACAAAAGCCGTAATATGTTCGCACTCGGACTTGTGTGCTGGCTGTTCGATCGTGATCTAGACGTAGCATTCAACTATCTAAAAGAAAAATTCGCAAAGAAGGCAGGTGTGGCTGAAGCCAATATTAAAGTTATTAAAGCTGGCTATGACTATGGGCATAATACCCATAGCTCCGTAACAAATGTCTACAAAATCGAAACAAAGAACAAGGTTCCTGGACGATATATGGATATCACAGGTAACAAAGCGACAGCATATGGATTTATCGCAGCTGCCGAGAAAGCTAGACTGAAGCTTTATCTTGGATCCTACCCTATCACTCCAGCAACAGATGTGTTACATGAGTTGTCAAAGCACAAATCACTCGGTGTGACAACTGTACAATGTGAGGATGAGATTGCAGGATGTGCTTCTGCACTGGGAGCTTCCTTTGCAGGAGCACTGGGTGTTACATCAACATCTGGGCCAGGCATCTGCCTAAAGAGTGAGGCAATGAACCTTGCGGTTATCATGGAGTTACCTTTGGTGGTACTCGATGTACAACGTGGTGGTCCTGCTACAGGTCTCCCAACCAAATCAGAGCAGACAGATTTGCTTCAATGCTTATTCGGACGTAATGGAGAAAGTCCTATGCCTGTGATTGCTGCCACCAGTCCTACCGACTGCTTTGATGCAGCTTATCAAGCGTCGAAGATGGCACTCGAACACATGACCCCTGTTATCTTGATGACCGATGCATTCATCGCTAACGGATCAGGAGCATTCAAACTTCCAGACCTCGGCAAGTACCCAGACATCAAACCTCCATATGTATCAGAAGAACTTAGAGGCAAGTGGGCACCATATCTTAGAAACGAAGACACAAAGGTTCGCTATTGGGCAGTTCCCGGACGCGAAGGATTTGAACATATCCTAGGAGGATTGGAGAAAGATAACCAGACGGGGGCAATCTCGACCAACCCAGAGAATCATGACTTGATGACTCGTCTACGGAAGGAGAAGGTTGATAAGATTCAGGTACCAGATCTTGAGGTCTTGGGTGATAAGGAAGATGCCGACCTATTGATCGTTGGTTTCGGAGGAACATACGGACACCTGCATGCTGCAATGGACGAGATAAGAGCATCTGGGAAAAAAATTGCGATGGCTCATTTCAAGTATATCAATCCTCTTCCAGCCAATACAGC
The DNA here is from genome assembly GCA_902797255.1 of uncultured Bacteroidales bacterium. Lineage (GTDB taxonomy): Bacteria > Bacteroidota > Bacteroidia > Bacteroidales > Bacteroidaceae > Colivivens. The sequence continues at coordinate 6,842 of CADBSN010000048.1, forward strand.
TGAAGTGCTCTTGAAGTACAAGAAAGTGGTTGTTGCAGAGCAGAACATGGGTCAACTTGCAAGTTGGCTCCGCATGAAGGTTGATGGTTTTGTTCCTTACCAGTTCAATCAAGTGAAGGGACAGCCATTTGTTGTTTCAGAGTTAGTCAACGCATTCGAGGACATATTAAAGAAGTAAACGATTATGAGTTATACAGCACAAGACTATAAGAAAGGACAACCTCGTTGGTGTCCTGGATGTGGAGACCATTTCTTTTTAGCATCACTCCATAAAGCAATGGCAGAAATAGGCGTAGCACCCAACAACATTGCCGTTATCTCTGGTATCGGTTGTTCCAGCCGTTTACCTCACTACATGGCAACTTACGGAATGAATACCATTCATGGACGTGCAGCAGCCATAGCAACAGGGTGTAAGGTGGCAAATCCAGACTTAACAGTATGGCAAGTAAGTGGTGATGGTGACGGATTAGCAATTGGAGGTAACCATTTCATCCATGCAAACCGTCGTAACATCAATCTCAACATGATATTGCTGAACAACCGTATTTATGGACTGACAAAGGGTCAGTACAGTCCTACAAGCCCACGTGGTTTTGTCAGCAAGTCAAGTCCGTACGGAACGGTAGAAGACCCATTCTGTCCTGCAGAGCTTTGCTTTGGCGCACGTGGACATTTCTTCGCACGTGCTGTTGCCACAGATGCCCCAGGAACCGTAGAGATATTAAAAGCAGCATATAATCATAAAGGCGCTAGCGTATGCGAAATCCTTCAGAACTGCGTCATATTCAATAACGGCACCCACGATAGTGTGTATACTAAAGAAGGACGTGCCAAGAATGCCATCTACGTAGAGCATGGTAAACCGCTCATCTTTGGGGAAAACAATGAATTCGGATTGGTGCAAGAAGGATTCGGATTGAAAATTGTTGAAATAGGTAAGAACGGTATCACAGAAAAAGACATCATGGTTCATGATGCTCATTGCAAAGACAACACATTGCAGTTAAAGCTTGCTTTGATGGGTAACGGTGACGGATTTCCAATAGCATTGGGCGTCATACGTGATGTTGAAGCACCTACTTATGATGATAGCATCACAGTTCAAATTGAGGAGGTGAAAGCAGCAAAAAAGTATCACAATTTTACCGAGTTGCTTGAAACAAACGATATTTGGGAAGTGAAATAATTTTCTTGAAGACCACATAAGTCCCAGTGTGATGCACATTGGGACTTCATTGACTAATTACATTACCAAATCCCGTATAGATGAAGACAATAACGATGAAGTTACTTACTCTTCTTTTTTTATTAAGTGTGATTATGAAGGGTATAATAGCTCAAACGGTAAGCAAATATACTACTACTGCAGATGCTAACTTTGTGCAGTCAACCATAAAATTGGCAAGTAACCCTGAGGGAACGATTGTAGCAACTCTCAACGGAACTGAAAAGGGAACAATCTTCCATGCATGGGGAACGACATTCAACGAACTGGATTGGGATGCTTTCAACCTGTTATCAAGAAATGACCAGGACGAACTGATGAAAAACATTTTCTCCCCACAAGGAGATTTAAAGTTCACACATGGACGTGTATCGATGAACGCTAATGACTATGCACGGAGTTGGTACAGTTGTGACGATATGGTAGGCGATTTAGGATTAAAATATTTCAATATAGAACGTGACAAGCGAAACATTATCCCTTTGGCCCGTGCTGCACAGAAATATTGCCCACAACTACAGTTGTTTATGAGCCCTTGGAGTCCACCTGCTTGGATGAAAATAAACCAAGACTACCCTGTGTCACCCAATAAGTACAACACGATGGATGAACGTCAAGGCTATCTACTCTATATGGAAAAGGATGCACAAGGAAAGGATGTCACATACGACCCCGACGAGATGAGACTTCTTGGTGACCGTAATGGAGTATTTCCTCGCAGATTAGCAACCCAAGACTATTTCATCCAAGACCCACGTTATTTGCAGTGTTATGCTAACATGTTCTGTAAGTTCATAGACCTCTATGCGGAACAAGGCCTGCCAATCACTAAGGTGATGTATCAAAACGAGGCATATTCATATACTCCTTATCCCGGTTGCGCATGGACTGCGGAAGGGACATTGCGCTTTAATAACGAGTATCTTGCACCCACGCTGGCCAAAACACATCCCAATGTTGAATTATGGATTGGCACATTCAACACCAACCGTTTGGACTATGTCGAAAAAATACTGGATGATAAGACGTTACAATCAAACGTAAAGGGAATCGGCACACAGTGGGAATGCCGAGAAAACCTGCCACAACTGCGAAAACGTTATCCTAATCATCGCTTCATGGTAAGTGAAAGTGAGTGTGGAAACGGGTCGATGGATTGGGCTGCTGGTGAACATACATTCTTCTTGCTTTCTGATAACTTAGGGAATGGGTGTGACGAATACTATAACTGGAATTTTATTTTAACAGACAATGGCATCTCGCCTTGGGGCTGGACACAAAATGCGCTTGTGCAAGTAGACAGTAAGACTCGGACAATGCGATACACTGCAGAATACTTTGCCTATAAACACTTCAGCCACTTCATTACCCCAGGGTCAGAGATTATTGGCTACGCAGGCCGTAGTTTTAGTAAGACACCTGTTGTGGTGTTCAGAAATAACAAAAACATGATTGTTACTGCCGGTAATTTCACTGATTTAGAAACTACTTTAACAGTGAAGGTTGCAGGTAAGTTTTTGAACATGAAACTACAGCCTCATTCATTTAATACATACATGGTAAAGTTGTAAACGAATGACAAAAGACGAGCGATATATGAGACGATGTATTCAACTAGCCAAAAACGGCCAGTTGAATGCACCACCCAATCCAATGGTTGGTGCTGTTATTGTAGTAGATAATCGCATCATTGGAGAAGGGTATCATATACGATGTGGAGAAGGACATGCTGAAGTTAATGCTTTTGCTTCCATAAAGAGTGAAGACGAACCACTGCTCTCAGAAGCTACCATATATGTCAGCCTTGAACCATGTAGCCATTATGGCAAAACACCACCATGCGCTGATCTAATTATCAGGAAAGGAGTGAAAAGAGTCGTTGTCGGATGTATAGACCCATTTGCAGAAGTTCAAGGGCAAGGAATCCAAAAGCTCAAGAATGCAGGCATTGAGGTTATAGTCGGTGTTTGCAAAGAAGAATGTGAAGAATTGAACAAGTTTTTCTTCACATTTCATCGACAAAAACGCCCTTTTATCACATTGAAATGGGCAGAAAGCAAAGACGGGTTTATAGCAAAAATAGACTCAAAAGGGGTACCACAGTCTACCCTTATCTCGACCGAGCAGACTCGCATGCATTGCCACAAGCTTCGCTCTGAACACCAAGCAATCCTCGTGGGAAGAGCCACCCTTGAGACGGACAATCCATCCCTCACCACTCGCTATTGGGAAGAGAGGAATCCTATTCGAATCGTCTTAACTCACGGCACCCCAGACAAACGTTTGAACATATTCAATAACGAAACAACCACACTTGTAATGACAGGAATGATTGCTGACGTGATGAGAGAACTCCACACGAAAGGTATTCAGTCATTATTGGTCGAAGGAGGAAGAGAAGTGCTCCAACAGTTTATTGACCATCAAATTTGGGACGAAGCGTACATCGAAAAAGGAGATATATTTATTAGAAAAGGGATCAAAGCACCGACTATTCCTAACCAGCCTAATATACACCTATCAACTTTCTATTTTTTCGATAGAAGAATTGTTAAAATAAGACATTTTCTCCAAGATGATTTACACGAGAAGGCACAGGAAAACCAGCCTCTTTTAGACGTTTAGGCCTTAAAAGAACAAAAAAAACACCTAAAAAACATTAAAAGTCCGCTATATACTTCTTTATAGCAAAAAATGTTCGTATTTTTGCATGATAAAATACATACATTGGTATAATGAGAAAGTATATTTCAATCATATCGTTTGTCATAACATGCTTTGTTCTAGCGTTTGTTTGCTCATGTATCAAAGACGATGAAGTGGAGAATTCACCTACTTGTGTGATTACCTCCATATCCGTGAATGATATAACGTCCTATTTAACGACAAAAGCATCTGACGGAACAGACAGCATGTATACTAGGACTATCAGTGGGAAAAATATAAAATTCAATATTGACCAGGTAAACGGGAAAATCTATTCTATAGATTCTTTACCAAGTTGGACAAACCTAAAAAGGGTTGTAGCCTCTTTCAGCTATACAGGAACGTTATATGCACGCTATAGTGCCGACTCGCTCTATTATCCCATTTCAAACGGGACAGATTCGTTAGACCTATCCACTCCTTTAGATTTATTAGTAGTAGCTTCTGACGGTGCTTCATCTAAGCACTATACGGCCGTTATTTACCGCTATACAGCTAATGCAGACTCAATGCTGTGGACAGCCCCCGTCATCATAGAAGGGGCATCAATCACATCCACTCCCAAACTGATTGCTGCGAACAACCAACTTTATCTTTTTGCGGACATAGAAGGCAAACCATCTGTCAGTTACGGATTCGAAAACAATGAAGTTTGGTTCACTTACCCAGAGCTAACCACAACTGCCAATCACCTTGACTGCCAATCCGTTCAATACTTTAATGGTAAGTTTTACGCACTTGACATCGATGGAACTATTTATGCATCAGATGATGCCATAACATGGAACGCAGCATCAAACCTAACCGTTCAAAAACTGTTGGCAGCAGACCACTTCTATCTCTACGCATTTGATGGCAAACAAATCATCGCAACTGCCAATCTCAATACATGGACTGCGAACGGAACACGACACCTCAATATGCTTCCAGAGCAATTCATAACTTCAGTGGCATACGACACACGAACAAACTCCTCTCTACAAGTGGACGTGATGGCAGGAGTAACCAATCAACATGCCGATTATGCTGTGGTTTGGTATAAGATAGCCGCCAAGGAACAAGCTAGCAATCAGCAATGGGATTACATTACTGTAACCTCAGAGAATGTGTATCCTTTACCAGCCCTTAACAACCTCACAATCTTCCATTATAATGATGCACTTTACGCTTTAGGGGGCGACAACAAATTGTTTTATAAATCAGAGGACAATGGAATCACATGGAAACAGGTAACAGAAAACCAGTTCCCTCCCTCAACTCTGATAGCCAACAAGCCTGTTGGTATAGCCGTCAGTGGCGAACACGTAATCATGATACAAGCAAACAACGCAGGTAGAGTTACTATGTGGAAAGGGAAAATCAATAAACTGAAATGAAGTTACGCAAGCTCATCATAACGCTGACATGTGTACTCTGCACCACTTTAATGCATGCACAAGAACTCGAATATAGATACGAGTTAGGAGGCATGTTAGGTACAGGGTTCTATTTTGGTGATGCCAACTATTCTTCATTTTACAAGAACAACCACTTAGCAGGAGGCCTGTTGTTCCGTTATAACCTAAACCCACGGATGGCGTTGAAATTCGACCTCATGCATTCAGGGATCTCAGGAAATGCGCTTGAGCTACAGAACAAATATCCAAACGTAACTGGACAAGATTGGAAATTCAGTAACTCCGTTATTGACCTAGGCTGTCAATACGAGCTTGGTTTCTGGGGGTATGGAACAGGGCATAGTTACAAAGGGACAAAGCGACTGGTACCTTACATCCAAATTGGAATGGGATTCACATATGGAAATAAAAATGTAACAATGAATATTCCTATCGGATTTGGCGTAAAGTATAAATTGAAGGAACGACTTAACATCGGATTTGATTGGAGTATGCACTTCAGCATGAGCGACAAGTTGGATGGAATCAGTGATCCTTATTCCATCAAAAGTGGATTTTTGAAAAACAAAGATTCATATTGCCTCACTAAAGTCTATCTATCAATCGACTTAAGTCCCAAATATAGAGAATGCAATAACGATTAATACAAAACGATATGTCAGTTCAGTTAGACATCAACAGAATACCTCGCCATATTGCCATCATTATGGACGGAAATGGCAGATGGGCAAAAGCTCGTGGTATGGAACGCACCTTCGGCCATCAACAAGGGGCGCAACAGGTTCATGAAATCATGGAGGAGGCCGTACGTCTTGGTGTTGACTACCTCACTCTTTACACTTTTTCTACAGAAAACTGGAATCGACCTATCGAAGAAGTCGCCGCTCTCATGGCGTTGTTACTACAACACCTTGAAGAAGAAGTATTCGTAAAGAATAACGCACGATTTACGGTGATTGGCGATTTTGGCAGACTTCCCCAGATTGTTCAGGATGCATTGAATCACTTGATTGAAGTAACGAGACACAACACCAATACTTGTATGGTACTTGCATTGAGTTATTCATCAAAATGGGAACTCACCAAAGCCATGAAAGATATTGCTGCCGAGGTTGAGGCTGGTAAGATAAAAAGTACAGACATCACTGAAGAAACCATAAACGAACATCTAGAAACGAAAGATATGCCTGAGCCAGAGCTGATGATTCGTACTGGTGGTGAACTACGTTTAAGCAACTATCTTTTATGGCAATGTGCATATTCGGAATTTTATTTTACAGACGTTTATTGGCCAGATTTTACCATTGATGAATTCCGAAAAGCCATAGCAGATTATCAGGGTCGTCAAAGACGCTATGGAAAAACTGGCGAGCAAATAGTTGGAGAAACGAACAAATAAGATGATGAAATCATTGACATACATAAAATTTCTATTATTGGTATGTATTTGTCTGGGCTTAAGCTCTGCAAATACGGTGACAGCACAGGACAAACCGACAATTATTTATGGTCAATCCCACAGCTATCCAATCGGAGGGATTACTGTTGAAGTCACCAATGAAGGTGCACAAAAATACGAAGACTACATACTTATCGGTATCTCCGGCTTGAACATCGGAGAAACAATCACAGTACCAGGAGAAGACATCACTGAAGCAGTAAAACGCTATTGGAAACATGGATTGTTTTCAGACGTTAAGATTGAAGCATCAGAAATCCGCAACGACAGTATTTTTCTTAATGTCGTTTTAGGTATCCGTCCAAGAGTTTCTGAGGTCAATATCTATGGCGTTAAAAAAAACGAACGCGAAGAACTTGCCGATAAAATCGGTATCGTGAAAGGGAACCAGATTACTCCTAATATGGTGGATCGTGCCAAGATTGTCATAGAAAGATACTTCGAGGATAAAGGATTCAAAAATGCAGAAGTTGAAATTGTTCAAAAAGATGATATCGCACACAACGACCAGTTGATTGTTGACATCAACATCGACAAAAATGAAAAAGTTAAGGTCAACAAAATTTATATTACAGGTAATGATAATATCCCACGTAAAAAGTTCATGGGTGGTTTTTTCTCTGGCGGTCTACTGAAGAAAACTAACGAGAAAGGATTCAAGAGTCTCCTAAAAGCAAAGAAATTTATAGCGGAGAGATACGAAGAAGACAAAGAACGTGTTATTGAGAAGTACAACGAACTTGGCTATCGTGATGCTATTATTGAATCTGACAGTGTTGTTGACTTAGGAAATAATCTTGTTGACATCTACATCAACATTTACGAAGGTCAGAAATACTATCTACGTAATGTAAGTTGGGTAGGTAACACAATTTACAACTCTGATAGGATGTCTGAGGCATTATCGATGAAACGTGGTGATGTCTACAACCAAAAGAAACTCGATGAGCGGTTGAATCGCGATGACAATTCCATTGGCAACCAATACTATAATCATGGATACGTATTCAGCCGTATTGAACCGAGAGAAGAGGAAATCGATGGAGATTCAATTGATCTCGTTATTTATGTGACAGAAGGCAAACAAGCCTCTATCAACAAAATCCAAATATATGGGAACGACAAAGTCTATGAAGAAGTCGTTCGTCGTGAATTGAAACTGAAACCGGGTGATCTATTTACGATGGATGCGTTCAAGACTACTGCACAAGAGATTGCGCAGATGGGTCATTTTGACCCAGAGGCACTTGATCCCAACAAATGGATCAAGGCAGATCAACAGAATGGAACGGTAGACCTCAGCATAGGATTAACCCCTAAACCAAGCGATCAGGTTGAATTTTCATTAGGTTGGGGACAGACTGGCGTTATTGGTAAGATAGGACTTAAGTTCTCCAACTTCTCAATACAAAACCTTTTTGGAAAGAATAAAGCCCGCAGAGGTATCCTTCCACAAGGACATGGACAGTTGTTCGAACTGAGTGGTTCAACCAACGGAAGCTACTATCAGTCTTATAGTGTGTCGTTCTCTGATCCTTGGTTTGGAGGGAAACGTCCTACACGTTTATCTGTCTCAGCCTTCTATTCACGCCAGACAGATGTAAACAGTAGTTACTACAACAGTAGTTACTACAATTCCTACTATTCAATGTTGTATGGATATGGCAACTACAATAATACTTACTACAACAACTATTCATCATATTATGATCCAGACAAATACATCCAACTCTTCGGACTCTCTGTTGGATGGGGAAAACGTCTGAACTGGCCAGACAACAATTTCTATTTGAACGCATCTTTGGCATATACACGATATATGTTGAAAGATTGGGAATACTTTATTATCACAAATGGTAATTGTAACAATATCAACCTAACACTTCAATTGATACGTTCATCAATCGGAGCAACCTTCTTCCCTCGACATGGTTCGGAGATTTCTTTATCCGTTAGTGCCACCCCACCTTATTCATTGTGGGATAATACAGATTACAGCAAACTTGCCACGTCAACAAGTGATGCAAATTACCAACGTGACCTCCAAAAGAAATACCGTTGGATTGAATACCATAAGTGGAAATTCAATTCTAAAGTATATATACCATTAACAAGTGCTAAAAAATGTTTTGTACTGATGGCTCGCATGGATGCAGGGTTCCTCGGACATTACAACAAAAATAAACGTTCTCCATTTGAAACATTCTATGTCGGTGGCGATGGTATGTCGGGCTATTCAACAAGCTACTACTCTGAGACTATCGGCTTACGTGGTTATGAGAATGGCGCATTGACACCAAGTGTTGGATCTGAAGGATATGCTTACACACGTATGACGTTAGAACTTCGTTACCCATTACTTTTGGAAGGCTCAACCAACATATATGCACTTGCATTCCTTGAAGGAGGAAACGCATGGAACAGTATTCGAAAGTTCAATCCATTCGACATGAAACGTTCTGCAGGAGTAGGTGTACGCCTCTTCCTCCCAATGGTCGGATTGATGGGAATCGACTATGCATACGGATTCGATAAAGCATTCGGATCATCAAGTTACGGAGGCGGACATTTCCACTTCGTACTAGGACAAGAGTTTTAACAAAATATCAAACTTAAAGAGTCAAGGATATGAAAAAACTATTATTCATCGCACTCTTAGCATTACCAATGAGTGTATTTGCGCAAAAATATGCGCTGGTTGACATGGAATATATTCTCAAGAATGTTCCTGCTTATGAACGTGCTAACGAACAACTTAACCAAATCTCAAAAAAATGGGAAGGTGAAGTTGAAGCTGTGTTAAAAGAAGTGGAGACGATGTACAAGAAATACCAATCGGAATCAGTATTCCTCTCTGACGCACAAAAACAAAAGACAGAAGAGGCAATTATGGCAAAGGAGAAAGAGGCAAGCGACTTGAAGAAGAAGTATTTTGGAAGCGAAGGTGAACTCTTCAAGAAACGTCAAAGTTTGATGTCTCCTATTCAAGACGAAATATACAATGCTGTCAGGGATATCAGCGACCAAAAAGGCTACCAACTAGTTCTCGATCGTGCATCTGGTGGTAGCATTATCTATGCTTCACCAAAGATTGATATTAGTGATGAAGTACTACAAAAACTTGGATATTCAAACTAAAAAAATAGTAATCAATAAAAATCATAAACAAAATGAAGAAACTTATCATTTTAGCGCTTATTGCACTCCCGATGAGTGCTTTTGCACAGAAATTTGCACACGTAAACACACCTGCAATCGTTAATGCAATGCCAGAATACACTGCAGCCCAAGAAGAACTTCAGAAACTTTCCAAACAGTATCAAGATGAGCTGAAACGTATGCAGGATGAGTTCCAAACGAAAGTTGAGGACTACCAGAAGAATGGAGAGTCATTACCAGAAGCAGCTAAACAACGTCGTATGCAAGAGTTACAGGATCTTGACACTCGCCTTAATCAATACCACCAAACAGCTCAAAACGATGTTGCAAAGCAGGAACAGATTAAGTTGGCGGAAATCTCTGAGAAAGTGACAAAAGCGGTTAAAGAAGTTGGCACCACTGGCGGATATGTTTACATCATGGATGTTGCAGGTGACATTCCGTTCATCAATGAGGCACTCAGTACGGATGTAACAGATCAGGTAAAAGCAAAATTAGGTATCAAATAAACGAATTGTTTTATGAAACACAAAATGAGGGTGTGTCAAAATAGGCACATCCTCTTTTTTTTCTATATATAGTCCGCATGGGGAGCTGCTCTTGTTATGCAGCTTTTATTACGAAATCCATTGCTAATGTACTAATGATCCTGCATTTGACATCTATATGTTCCTTTTGGGCTC
>CADBSN010000049.1 GCA_902797255.1 uncultured Bacteroidales bacterium
AAGAGAATTAGTTGCGTACTGAGTGTTATCAATAGAATTCAGAGGACCGTTTTCATCCTCACCCTTAACCCTTAATCGATTATGAAGGTATTACTTATTAACGGAAGTCCACACGAAAATGGTTGCACGTTCACAGCACTGAACGAGGTGGCCAAGACGTTGAATAGCGAGGGTGTGGACACAGAAATCATCCCGATTGGCAAGGCGGCCATTCAAGGTTGTATTGCATGTGATATGTGTGGACGGAATGGTGGACGATGCACGTTCCACGATGACCTATACTACCGAGTGATGCGATGTATCAAAGACGGCATAGATGGTCTGGTGATTGGCTCACCAGTCTACTACGGTGGTCCTAACGGGTCGCTGTGCGCTCTGCTCGACCGTGTGTTCTACTCGCTGGGACGTGAGTTGCGATTCAAGCCTGCTGCCAGTGTGGTGGTGTGCAACCGAGGTGGTGCAACTGCTACCTTCGACCGTCTGAACAAGTATTTCACTATCACGGAAATGCCAGTCGTGAGTTCACAGTATTGGAATGTGGCTTTTGGTCAGACTCCTGAGCAAATTATTAAAGACGAAGAAGGTATGCAGACGCTGCATACCCTCGGTCGTAATATGGCTTGGATGATTCGTAAACTTAATTGATGCTAGTTGCTAAAGTCTCGAATCTAAATACTGAATCACCTTAAGCTTTTGTAATATAGTCAACAATCCACTCACCAACTTCTTTGGTGCCGTACTTGGCTCCGCCTTCTACCTGAATCTCTGGTGTGCGGACATTGGCATCGAGGCTGGCATTCACAGCCTTGCGAATGAGTGCGCCTTCTTCCTTGAGGTTGAAGTATTCGAACAGCATGGCTACAGAGAGAATCTGTGCCAATGGATTAGCGATGTTAAGTCCCTTTGCCTGTGGCCATGAACCATGGATAGGCTCGAACACAGGGGTGTGTTCACCTGTGCTGGCAGATGGCAGAAGTCCCATAGAGCCAGTGATGCATGAACCTTCGTCGGTAAGGATGTCACCAAAGGTGTTTTCAGTAACCATTACGTCAAAGAACTTAGGCTCTTGAATCATACGCATCGCTGCATTGTCAACATACATGTAGTCTGTTGTTACCTCTGGATATTGAGGTGCAATCTCCTGTGCAACAGCACGCCACAGACGGCTTGATGCGAGGACATTCGCTTTATCGACTACGGTGAGGTGTTTACGGCGCTGCATCGCATACTGATAAGCTACATGGAGGATACGCTCTACCTCCTTGCGAGTGTAGTAGTTGGTATCGTAGGCCACATCGTTTCCTTCTTTCTTCTCGCCAAAGTACATTCCGCCAGTCAACTCACGGATGCAGATGAAGTCGGCACCACGTACAAGTTCGTCCTTTAGTGGTGACTTGTGGATGAGGCAGTCGAAGGTCTCGACAGGACGGATGTTAGCAAACAATCCGAGTTTCTTACGCATCGCCAGCAAGCCCTGCTCAGGGCGTACCTTGGCATTGGGATTGTTGTCGAATTTTGGATCACCTACTGATGCAAAGAGTACAGCATCAGCTTCCATACATGTTTGGAAAGTCTCTTCAGGGAATGGGTCACCTACCTCGTCGATTGCATGTGCACCACACAATGCCTCTTTGTAGCTAACCTCATGTCCGAATTTCTTACATACGGCGCTCATCACGTTCACGCCTTGTTCCATAATCTCTGGGCCGATTCCATCGCCGGCCAGAACTGCAATTTTAAGTTTCATCGTTGTATTTATTTATAAATTAGATTCATTAGGAAGGTATGTGTTCGCTACGGCTCTATCAAGTTCAGCATCTTGATCGTTGCCTTGATGGCTGCCTCTGTTTGGTCGGCATCAAGTCCGCGCGTGCGATAAGCTTTATCCTCATAGGTCCACGAGATAGACGTTTGAACGAGGGCATCCGTACGTCCACCTGGTGGGATAGTCACCACATAGTTGGTGAGCCAAGGGAACGCACGATGTAACTTGTCACGATAGATATGGCGCACACAATGCACGAAGGCATCGTACATACCATCACCCATTGCTGATTCTTCATAGACCTCACCATTGACTTCTAGCTTTACACTCGCCATAGGTTTCAGACCATAGGCTGTGCTCACCATGTAACTGAGCAACTTAACCTTCTCATCAGGCGTGCTATGTTTGAGCACATCGCTCACGATATACGGCAGGTCTTCCTGTGTCACAATCTGTTTCTTGTCGCCCAATTCGATGATGCGATCTGTCACACGGCGTGTCTGTTCTGGAGTGAGTTCGAGACCCAGTTCCTCAAGGTTCTTCAGGATGTTCGCCTTACCCGAGTTTTTACCCAAAGCATACTCGCGCTTTCGACCAAATCGCTCAGGAAGCAGGTCGTTGCAGTAGAGGTTGTTCTTGTTGTCTCCATCGGCATGTACGCCTGCCACCTGTGTGAAGACGTTCTCACCAATGATAGGTTTGTTTGATGGGATGGCGATACCCGAATAACTCTCGATGAGATGGCTGACCTCGTTGAGCTTCACCTCGTTGATGTTGGTCTGCACGCCCAATTGGTCTTTCAGTATGGCCTGCACACTGCTCAATGGCGCATTACCAGCTCGTTCGCCCAACCCGTTGACGGAAGTGTGTACACCCTTACATCCCTCCACCACAGCTGCCATTACGTTGGATGTAGCAAGATCGTAATCGTTGTGAGCGTGGAAGTCAAAATGTAACTGAGGGAACCATTCCACCATCTGACGGACATATTCTGTTGTCTGCATCGGATTGAGCACACCAAGTGTATCAGGCAGCATAAAGCGTATCACCCCTGCATCTTTAAGCGCATCAACAAAGCGGAACACATAATCAGCATTGTCCTTCATGCCGTTGCTCCAATCCTCGAGGTAGATGTTGACGGAAATCCCTTTTTGATGAGCGTAATCGATGGACTGACGGATATCGGCAACATGCTCGTCGAGTGTCTTCTTTAACTGATACACACAGTGACGTTCACTGCCTTTACACAGCAAGTTGATGATTTGGCATCCGCAGTCACTAATCCAGTCAATCGATGTAGTGCCGTCAACAAATCCCAGCACCTCCACTCGGTCTAGTTTGCCAGCCATACGTGCCCACTTACAGATGCTACGTACAGCTTCTTTTTCACCGTCGGACACACGTGCCGATGCCACCTCGATACGATCTACGTTGAGGTCTTGCAGCAACATGCGAGCCACGATGAGCTTCTCATGAGGTACAAACGACACTCCGTTGGTCTGTTCTCCATCACGGAGGGTCGTGTCCATGATCTCTATAATAGACCTACCCCCATACCCCTCCTTTAGAGGGAGGGGAGAAGATACTCCGTTAGAGGTTGTATGCTGTTGATTATTCATATTCTTGCAATTTTTCAATGATATGCTGTCTCAAGAAACGGACTTCCTCTGCAACCAATATCTATCTGGTGCCGTAGTCTTGACCCCCATATCGCTTATCGCTGATAGTAACCACTCCCCTCACTTATAGGGAGGGGTTAAGGGGGTGGGTCCCCTCGAATGTCTCAATCTTATCTTTGTTACTCAGCAAGAAGTCGATGTCGTCATAGGCGTTCATGAGACAATACTTCTTGTAGGAGTTGATGTCGAAGTGCTCAGAGTTACCTGTCGCGAGGTTCGTGACGGTTTGGTTGGGCACATCCACCTTCACCTGCATCTGAGGGTCGGCAGCGATGCTGGCGAACAGTTCCTGTTGGAACTCAGGAGATACGATGACAGGTAGCACAAAGCAGTTGAGCAGGTTGTTGCGATGGATATCAGCAAAACTGCTGGAGATGACCACACGCACTCCATAACCGGCAATGGCCCATGCTGCATGTTCGCGACTGGAACCAGACCCCCAGTTCTGACCTCCTACAATGATTTCGTGTACCCCTTGACGAGGTGCTTCACTAAAGGCAGGTTGGTTCATGACGAAGTCGGCTACGGGTTTGCCATCGGCATCGTAACGAAGATCGTGCATGAAAGCATCTCCGAAGAACTTTGGGTCACGGGTGGTGCTGGCAAGATACCTTGCCGGAATAATCAAGTCTGTATTGCAATTATCTATCTGGATAGGTATGCAGGTTGACTGTATGATGTTGAATTTTTCTTTTGCCATAGTTTTACATTTTTCTTGGGTCGGTTACTACTCCTGTGATGGCACTTGCCGCAACGGTGAGAGGTGATGCCAGAATGGTGCGTGCACCTGGTCCCTGACGACCTACAAAGTTACGGTTCGAGGTAGAAATGGCCAATTTGCCTGCTGGCACTTTGTCTGGGTTCATGGCCAGACAAGCTGAACATGAAGGCAGACGAAGTTCGAAGCCTGCGTCAGCCAGAATCTTATCGATACCTTCGTCGATAATCTGCTGACGTACGAGCCATGAACCAGGTACGAGCCATGCAACCACGTTGTCTGCTTTCTTCTTGCCTTTCACCACAGAGGCAAATGCACGGAAGTCCTCAATTCGTCCGTTGGTACAAGCTCCAAGGAATACATAGTCGACAGGTGTGCCTTCGAGTTTCTGTCCAGGTTTAAACTGCATGTAATCCAACATGCTGAGAAACTGACCGCGGTCGGTTTCTGGAATCTGCTCAAGGGTAGGGATGCATTCGTCTATAGCGATGCCTGCACCTGGATTCGTTCCGTAAGTGATGCGAGGTGCGATATCCTCTGCACGATAAGTCACTTCTTTATCGAACACGGCATCATCATCACTCTTCAGCTTACGCCACTCCTCGACAGCCTTGTCCCATTCGGCACCTTTTGGTGCATATTCGCGTCCTTTGAGGTAAGCAAAAGTGGTCTCGTCAGGAGCGATGAGGCCTGCACGGCTACCCATCTCGATACTGAGGTTACTGAGTGTCAGACGACCTTCCATCGACATGTTTCGGATGGTGCTGCCTGCGTATTCAACGGCATAACCTGTAGCTCCGCTGGTGGTCATCTGAGCCATGATGTAGAGTGCTACGTCCTTAGCTGTCGTACCCTTAGGCAGCGTACCCTCTATATTGATACGCATCGTCTTGGGTTTTGACTGTAGGATACATTGTGATGCGAGTACCTGTGCCACTTCACTTGTGCCGATACCCATAGCAATAGCGCCTACGGCACCATGTGTTGAGGTGTGTGAGTCGCCACATACGATGGTCATACCTGGCAACGAGAGTGCCTTCTCAGGTCCTACTACGTGGATAATACCATTGTCTTTCGTACCCATAGTGAAGTGTTTAATGCCAAACTCTTCACAGTTTGCTTTCAGGGTCTCAACCTGCTTACGGCCAACAGGATCGTCTATACGTTCTTGTTGATCACTTGGGGTGTTGTGGTCAGGCATAGCCACCACATGGTCGGGACGGAATACCTTCACACCTTTGTCTCTCAATGTGTCGAATGCCTGCGGACTGGTCACTTCGTGTGCGTACAGGCGGTCAATATATAATTGTGTAGGACCGTCTTCCACGTTCTGAACCACGTGGGCATTCCAAATCTTATCGAATAGACAGGCGGACCCACCCCCTTTCCCCTCCCTTTGAGGGAGGGGAGTAGATACTCCATTCGTTGTTGTTTGCTGTTGATTATTCATATTCTTGTATTTTTTGAATTATAGCTTCTATTATTTTTTCTGTATCATATAAAACTTCTTCGTTCCCCACCTCTCTCCCCTTGGGGAGATTGCAAAGGGGGTGAGTCTTCTTTTCCTGTTCTATTGCTTATCGCTGATTGGTAACCACTCCCCTCCCTCGCAGGGAGGGGTTCTGGGGGTGGGTCTGTCTATCTAAACTTATTGATACAATCAATATAAGCTTCGACAGAAGCGGTGACGATGTCGGTATTGGCTCCGAATCCATAATAGATGTGATTGTCGTATTCCACCTGCATGTGGACCTTACCAAGGTCGTCCGAGCCTTTCGAGATGGCCTGGATGGTGAATTCCTTTAGGGTCATGTCGCGCTTGATGATGCGTTTCAAGCCCTTGATGGCTGCATCGACAGGTCCATTACCAGTTGCTGCTGCCTCGAAGTGCTCGTTGGCAATCTGCAGACCGATGGAAGCAACGCTGCGCACACCCTTACCTGTTGTTACCTGCAGATAATCGAGTTTGATGCTATGTGCCTCCGAACGTTCTGCACCTGCTAATACGAGGATGTCATCGTCTGTCACCTCTTTCTTCTTATCGGCCAGTTCAAGGAACGACTGATAAACCTTGTCCAACTTCTCTTCATCTACGTCTACGCCGTTGATGTGCAGACGGTGTTTCAATGCAGCACGTCCAGAGCGGGCAGTCAGTACGATGGATGCTTCTTCAATACCTACATCCTTTGGATCCATGATTTCGTAGGTCGATGCGTTCTTCAGCACTCCATCTTGATGGATTCCGCTGGAGCGTGCAAAAGCATTCTTTCCTACGATGGCCTTGTTGGGTTGTACAGGCATGTTCATCAAACTTGATACCATGCGACTGGTAGGATAGATTTTCGTGGTGTTGATGTTCGTCTCGATGCCGAGGTCGGGATGAGTCTTAAAGATCATGGCGATCTCTTCGAGCGATGTGTTACCTGCACGTTCGCCGATACCGTTGATGGTCACCTCCACCTGACGCGCTCCCGCCAGTCCACCTGCTACGGTGTCAGCTGTAGCCATACCCAAATCGTTATGACAGTGGGTCGACAAGATAGACTTACCCGCTGCGAATGCATCAACGTGCTCATATAAGTACTTGATTTTCTCATGATACTCGTTAGGTACACGGAATCCCGTTGTGTCAGGGATGTTACATACCGTAGCACCAGCCTTACATACAGCATCAATGACACGTGCTAAGTATTCGTTGTCAGTACGTCCGGCATCCTCTGCATAGAACTCTACATCGTCCACAAACCGACGTGCGTATTTCACGGCAGCTACAGCACGTTCGATGATTTCCTCGCGGTTGCTGTTGAATTTGTACTTGATGTGCGAGTCGCTCGTACCGATACCCGTATGAATACGTTTGTGCTTGGCATACTGTAATGCCTCGACTGCTACATCGATATCCTTCTCCACTGCACGGGTCAGGGCACAGATTGTTGGCCAAGTCACAGCTTTCGATATCTCGATAACTGAGTTATAATCGCCAGGACTGGAGATAGGGAATCCTGCCTCGATGACATCCACTCCGAGTAATTCAAGCTGCTTGGCAACCTGAATCTTCTCTACAGTGTTGAGCTGGCAACCTGGCACCTGCTCACCATCACGCAATGTTGTGTCAAAAATAAATAAACGATCCATCTTTATATTAACTATTTACTATTTAAAGTCTAGAGTCTAGAGTCGAGGGGGCTCTTGCCTCTTGGTCCTTGACTCTTGCCTCCCTTTCCCCCTCCTTAGAGGGAGGGTTGGGGTGGGTCTTGGGTAGGGGTTGGGTCCGTTCTATATAGAACAAGCCCCTCTCGCTCGGAGCAAGAAAGGCTTATATCTGTTTTCTATTTTGCATTGTGCATTTTCAATTATGCATTACATACAGCCTCTCTCACTCCGAGCTTACTAAGTCGAAGTGATAGGATAATGCCGATGATGCTAATAGAATTCATACCTTATTTCTAAAATCGACTGCAAAATTACACTATTTTGTGCATTCTGCAAAATAAAAGACAAAGAAAATGCACTTTTTTCTAACATTTTGCCACTTGAACCCCATTTGTGCTTCTCTCTAACACGATTTTTGACCATTGACCTTAATTATTACATTTTTACATTTTATAATTTTTACATTTTCCTTGACCCTTAAACTCTTGAACTTTGAACTCTTTCAACTGACTTTCAACTTTCAACTTTCAACTAGCCTGCCCTCCTAGGGAGAGCAGGCTCTTTAGATGTCGCACACCTCTAGAGCAAACCACAGGATTGCAGCGCAGATGTTCCGAGCAGTGCTCCCAGCACTGTGATGATGAAGCGGATTACTT
>CADBSN010000050.1 GCA_902797255.1 uncultured Bacteroidales bacterium
CCTTCACGGTCTCGCTCAACGGTTTGTCGCCAGTCTTGTCGCCCTGTACTATCTCGCCGCTCTCCTTCGAGACGATGATGATATGGTTGTCCTCGTAGACTACTTTCATGCTGTTTTTTTACGATTACATCTCTTTCCTTACAGGAAATCGCGGGCAAAGATACAAAAATATCTGCACATTCTTTTGTACCTTTGTGTTTTTTTCGTATCTTTGCCCACAATATCGTACTCAACGACATAGATTATTCACCAATTTAAGTATAAAAACGTATGAAAAAGACTTTAAGAATCGTGGTGCTGGCCTTATTTGCAAGCATCGGACTCTCACTTCCTATTCAGGCTCAGGTCATGAAAGCTGCTGACTTGGAGAAATATGCCAAGAGTAAGTATGGCGACAAGTGGCTCGATGCGGCTGCCAACCTTGCCAGTACCCTGACACTCGACAAGAACCAGTCGCTCACCTATCAGCAGGTGATTGAGTGCGGAAATAAGACCAAGGACCAGATTTATGTGCAGTTGAACTACTGGGTCACCTCTACGTTTAAAGACAAACAGGCTATCACGCTGAACGACAAGGAGTCAGGCACCATCATCATTTCATCGACAATCGATGCCATTGCCGACCATACGGGAACACTCAATCGTTATGTGGTAAGCATCACCCCCGTCATTCGTATTGACATTAAGCCGGGACGCATCCGTGTCACCTATACCGTACAGACCTACGACATCCTGAAGGCTCAAGATGCCGGATGGCTGGGTGGCTTGTTGGATGATACCAAAAACAATCAGAAGAACCAGAACGTCTATAGTGACGGCAAACGTATGAAGAACGACAATACCGACCGCCGTCTCTATGATGAGCAATGGGAAATCGTCAAGCACTATCCCTTTGTCGAGAAAGATGCTCAGAAGCGTACTTCAGCCAAGGCACTTGTCATGACTCATGCCTACTCGAATGTTGTGATGGATAAGATTCAGGAAGCCGTCACTAATGGCATCGTAGGAAACGAGGACGATGACTGGTGATCAACTCTGGAACAAGAACTACTGTAAGGTGATGGCGGCGAACTTTTCGCTGTTCTTCGCCTTCTATGTGCTGACACCGCTGTTGCCGCTCTACCTGAGTGAGCACTTCGGTGCCACAAAGGATGTCATCGGGCTGGTGCTGTCGGGCTATACCGTCACGGCATTGGTGATGCGTCCGTTCAGCGGCTTCATGGTTGACTCCTTTCCGCGAAAGACGGTACTCATGGTAAGCTTTGTGGCTTTCACTATCTTCTTTGCTGGCTATTTGGCGGCTTCCACGCTGCTGCTGTTCACCATTGTGCGCACCCTGCATGGTGGCCCGTTTGGGGCACTGACGGTAGCTAACTCAACGGTAGCTATCGACGTATTGCCCTCCAGCCGTCGCACGGAGGGCATCGGTTACTACGGCATGTCCAACAACCTCGCAATGGCCATCGCCCCCACCATCGGCATCTTCATCTATCGTTATACCCACAGCTTCGAACTCCTTTTCTGGATAGCCCTGATCGTGGCATGTGCTGGGATGGCGGTGGATGGAAGCCTCCCCCCATCCCCCTCCAACCGGAGGGGAGGCAATGAGGCGCAAAAAGCCTCCTCCAGTCGGGGGAGGTTGGTGGGGGCTGACCGCTTCTTCCTCGTCCGAGGCTGGCTATTAGGTGGCAACATGGTGGCGTTCGGCTTTTGCTTCGGCGTACTGAGCAACTACTTGGCCATCTACGGCAAGGAGCAGTTGGGCATCACGGGTGGCACGGGCACCTACTTTATGCTCTGCTCCATAGGTCTCATCCTCTCCCGATTGCAGGGTGGCAAGGCCCTGCGTCAAGGTCGTGTGACCCACAACGCTGCCGAGGGTATGGTCATCTCCCTCGTTGGCTACACCTTATTTATATTGGTACCCACGCTGGCACAGCAATGGTCAATGCTCGATGGCCAATGTTCAATGATATTCGGCTATTACGCCTCCGCCCTCCTCATCGGCTTGGGCAATGGTCACATGTGGCCTGCGTTCCAGAATATGACCATCAGCGTGGCTCCCAACAGTAAGCGGGGCACGGCAAACTCCACCATCCTTGTGTCATGGGACGTCGGCATGGGCTTAGGCATCCTCTTGGGTGGCATTATTGCCGAACTCATGGGCTACGCTGCCGCCTTCTGGACGGTGGCTGCCGTCAATGCCGTCGGCGTGCTCCTGTTTTTCACCGCCACTCGCCAGTTCTTCCTCGAAAGAAATCTTAATCCAACAGTCAAATAATTATTTTTGCTTGGATTATTCAAATAAATGATGTATCTTTGCAAACAAATAATTATGCTATGATTGATATAAAGGAGTTACAGCAACAACCTGAAGGACAACTTTTAGACCGCAAGAGCTTTCGGATAGATGCCAAGGCACTGGGTGTTATACTCGTTGCCTTTGCCAATGCCGATGGTGGCGATGTGGTGATAGGCATTGAGGATGATGGTCGTATCACGGGTATCAATGGCAATGAAGATCACCTGAACGAATTGCTGCGCGCTCCTTTTGACTTCTGTGTCCCTTCTGTGAATGTGGAGGTATATTTCGTTGACTGCACGGATATAAACGGACTTCCTAACCGGGTGCTGGTGATGCATGTTGCCCCCAGTATGCGGGTACATGCCAATCAGGCTGATGATGCGTTCTACAGGGTCGGTGACAAATCGAAGAAACTGAACTTCGAGATGCGCATGCAGTTGTTCTATGCCAAGGGTGGTCGTTATTATGAGGACGAGCCTGTCTATGGTGCAACGATTGATGATATTGACCTCGACTTTGTGACGCAGTATTGCCAGAAAATAGGCTATGCCAAAGACGCTGCCACCTATCTGC